>NZ_JAUOSJ010000009.1:0-211569 GCF_030548385.1 Agarivorans sp. 1_MG-2023
TGGTCGAATGCACCGGTCTTGAAAACCGGCAAGGGTTAATAGCCCTTCGAGAGTTCAAATCTCTCCTCCTCCGCCATTTTTAAAAAGCCACGCTATTGCGTGGCTTTTTTCGTTTAAAACAGTATAAAAACATTTCCCGATTTTAACCTCCTGAAATTAAAGCTATTTCTTCCGCCTATCTTTACAGTTTCAAACATATTTTTTTACGCCATATTGGTGACATTCATATTCTTGACATGTTATGGTCATAAAAATTAAATTTATCAATTATAAGGTGTGTGGCACATAAACTATTAGTCAAATAATGGCTAAAAAAATGTTGTTGTGCTTTATATTTTTTGTTGACAAATACAATACAGATACCTATAAATGGATTTCTTAGTTATTTTTTTTGAGATCTCGATCACCTTAAAGTCTGTGTTGTTTTTAAGTTTTGTGATTTAGGTCTGCTTCGTTTTGACCTGTATGAAGAGTTCAGCTAAAGAGCAGAAAATGCCAAGCTTGAATTTAGTAACGACCCATTTGAGACACAGATATACAAGCACAACATGGATTTTCAGCTTGATTTAGAGGTATGCAAATGGATATGCAGAACCAAAATGGTGTCGTTCGATCTAATGAATTTGAACTCGCTGTCGTTTATCGAATCTCAGATGTTTTTCTTATTATTGCCGCTCTGGCAGGTTTATCTTGGCTCAAAAATGGCAGTTACGAATTTGCCTTTCAACTGATGGGGGTTGGACTTTCAGCCATCTATCTGGTGGTTGCTGAGTCGTTTAATCTTTATCGCTCATGGCGAGTTGCTTCACTCAAAGAGCAAGCGATGGTTAGCTTGTGGGTTTGGATTGTAAGCATAGCGTTATTGTTTGCAGTTAATTATTTCCTCAAAGTATCTGCTACTTATTCTCGTGTTGTGGTTGGTTCCTGGGTGTTGATTACACCTATGTTGCTGATTTTGTCGCGTCTAGTGTTTCGAGAAAGCTTAGCGGTGTTACGCCGTTTTGGTTACAACACAAGGCGCGCTGCCATTATTGGTGTTTCCCCTAACGGTATTCAACTTAAAGAAACCTTTGAAAACAGCGATGAACTGGGTATTCAGTTTGTTGGTTTCTTTGATGACCGTGATAAATCTAGACTAGAAGACTCTGGCTTTATTGGCCCTATTGCTAAAGTCGACACCGTATTAGATATGGCTAAGCGTGGCGAAGTTGATCATGTCTATATCGCTCTGCCTATGCATGCAAAAGAGCGGATTACTAAGTATTTACAGCAGCTCTCAGATACTACTACCACCACTTTCATTGTTCCTGATTTCTTTACTTACAACTTACTGCATTCGCGTTGGAGTTCTCTGGGCGATATTCAAACCATTAGTGTTTTTGATAGCCCGTTTAGAGGCGGCAGTATGTTAGTTAAGCGGATCCAAGATATCGTGCTTGCTTCCATTATTATCATGTTAATTAGCCCATTACTGTTAGCGGTAGCCATTGGGGTTAAGCGTTCATCTCCTGGCCCCATTTTGTTTAAGCAAGACCGCTATGGCTTAGATGGCAAAAGAATTCGAGTTTGGAAGTTTCGTTCTATGAGCACCCAAGATAACGGCGCGGTGGTTAAACAAGCCACTAAAAACGACCCCAGAGTTACTAAATTTGGTGCGTTTATTCGCCGTACTTCTTTAGATGAATTGCCTCAGTTCTTCAACGTACTGATGGGGAGCATGTCTATTGTTGGGCCTCGTCCACATGCGGTATCGCATAACGAAGAATATCGCCAAATTGTAAATCGTTACATGCTACGTCATAAAGTGAAGCCTGGTATTACCGGTTGGGCGCAAATAAACGGTTATCGTGGTGAAACAGATACCTTAGAAAAAATGGAAAAACGGGTTCAATACGATTTGGAGTACATTCGTGTTTGGACATTGTGGATGGATATTAAAATTGTTTTTCTCACCATTTTTAAAGGTTTTGTAGGCAAAACAGCTTACTAGAAACAAGCTTGTACAAGGAGTTTTGATGAATAGGGAACGTTTGTTGGCGTCGGTTAAGCTGGCCACTCATAAGTGGCAAAGCTGGTTAAGCATAGTGTTAGGTTTACTGGTGCTTAGCTCTCCTGTTAGTGCCGATGACTTAGATCTGAGCTACCGCTTGGGCGCTGGCGATCGCATACAGATTGTGGTTTACGGCGAGAGCGACTTGTCGATGGAGTTACTGGTGACCAACAGTGGCAAAATCGATTACCCCTATTTAGGCCGTATTCCGGTAAATAATCTTACTGCTCAGCAGCTTAAAGAGAGTATCGAGCGCGGTTTGCTTGGGGATTACCTTATTAATCCCAAGGTGGCCGTTAACATTATTGGTTATCGTCAGATTTTTATTAATGGTGAGGTGGAGCACCCTGGTGGTTACGCTTACCAACCAGGGCTAACGGTAGAAAAAGCGATCGCTTTAGCGGGAGGCTTTACCGAGCGAGCATCTAAAACCAACATCAATATTACACCGGGTGATGGTGATAATGATTTGGTTAAAGCCGCGTTGAAACACAAAATCACACCCGGCGATATTATCGTGGTGAAGGCGAGCTTTTTCTAAGCTCGGTCAGTTAAATATTTTAGACGGTTTTACCAACAGGGAAGTAGGTAGTTAATGACAACAGCAGTGAATGGTGCATCGACATTTCGTGGCAACAATCGAAACGATGATGAGTTTATCAATGTGATGCAATACCTTGTGATATTAAAGTCGCGTTGGTTAATGATTATTGGGTTTACTTTCATTAGCGTTTTGCTGGCGATATTAGTGGTATTTGCCATTAAACCTACCTATCAAGCAACTGCTGTACTGCTGATTGAGGCAGAGCAACGAAAAGCAGTATCTATCGATGATGTGATTGGTATTGATACGTCAAAACAAGAATACTATTTAACGCAGTTTGAGCTCCTTAAATCGCGCAGTATTGCTCAGCGAGTTATTGATGAGTTTAAACTCTATGATAATCCGGAGTTTAATGGTGAAAACGACGGAAAAGGTTTAAGCCTTGGTGGTGTAAAAGCCATCTTACAATCTGTGCCATTAATCCAAAGTTTTATGCCAGTGGATGAACTTCCAAATTTAGAGCAACAGCAAGAAATTGCTCGCCAAAAGGTAATGAAAACATTTCGCGATAACCTCCATATTAACCCGGTTAAAAAAACCCAACTGGTTAATATTAGTTTTGACTCTCAAGACCCTAAGTTAGCGGCCAAAATAGCCAATGCAGTGGGCGAAACTTACATTAACAGCAATCGCGAAAGCCGTATTATCGCTAACCAAGAGGCGACGAACTGGCTGGCTGATAGGATTGGCGTATTGCAAGCGGCGGTTATTCAATCACAAGGGCGCTTAAGTGAGTTTTTACAAAGAGAGCAATTAGTTGATGTTAGCGGAATCGACAGTTTAGCCAGCTCTGAGTTGGGTAATTTAAGTCGTCGACTAGCTGACGCTCAAGACCGTCGTACCGCTTCTGAATCAATCTATTACCTATTACAAGATAACAAAAATACTGCTATTTCTGAGTTGTCGTCGGTTACCGCTATTTCTAATCATCCGCAGTTACGTGATATACGTTTAGCGCAAATTGAAGCCGAACGTTTAGTGTCTGAACTGAGTAAGCGTTACGGACCCAAGCACGATAAAATGATCCGCGCTCAAGCCCAGTTAGCCTCTGTTAAAAATCGCTCTGAAGTATTATTAAGGGTATTAGCATCTGGCGTAGAAAAAGAACTCCGTAGTGCGCGAAGCCAAGAAAATGCGATTCGCAGCGAAATGGAAAACAAGAAAGCAGAATTTCAAGACATTGCTTTAAAGCGTGCAACCTACAATGCCTTAAAGCGCGAAGTGGATAGTAACCAAAATCTTTATGATTTGTTTGTTACTCGACAAAAAGAAACCAGCGCGACCAGTGACTTTCAAGCCGCGGTTGCCCGCTTTGCTGACCGTGCCGTTACCCCATTATTTCCAGCAAAACCTAAAAAAGGCATTATTATTTTGTTGGCCTCGGTGATGGGGATGATGTTGGCCATCGTTTTGGCCTTGTTAGGCCAGTCTTTAAACAACACTATTGAAAGTGCCTCAGGTATCGAAGATAAATTACGCTTAACCCCATTAGGCGTCATTCCTTTAGTTAAAGGTTCTCGTTTTAATAAAGACACCTTGCCTTTAGAGCAGTTCTTCGACGAGAAGCAAATCAACTTTAGTGAGGCAGTGAGAAGCATTCGAACTTCAGTCATGCTTAGCATGATGAGTCAGCAACGTAAGTTGTTGTCGATTACCTCATCGGTACCTAATGAAGGTAAAACAACCACCGCATTAAACTTGGCCGTAGCAATGGCGGGTATGGAAAAAACCCTGCTCATTGATTGTGATTTACGTAAGCCTTCGTTAGGTGAGCGCTTTAATTTAAACCGTGCCCATCCTGGTTTAAGTAACTTGTTGGTGATGGAAGCTGAGCTGGATGATTGTATTGTGCATCACGAGCGATCTGGCTTAGATTTATTACCGGCCGGCATGCAAACCGCTAATCCGCAGGAGTTGTTAGCCGGGGCCAAGTTTAAAGCTCTGATTGATGATCTCAGCCAACATTACGACAAAATCATTATCGATACCCCGCCCATTGCCGCGGTGAGTGACGCCTTAATTGTGGGGCAAATTACCAAATCTAGCATTGTTGTGGTGAATGCTGGCCGTACCAAAGTAAGCCAAATTGAGCATACATTGTCGCAGCTGATTAGCCACAACGTGGTGGTTGATGGCGTTATCCTTAATCGGGTTAATCCAAAACATGAAACCCGCTACGGCTATTACCGCGAATACGGTACTACTGCATGAATGGCTTTAAGCGAATAGAGTCCTTAGTGAAACGCTTTGGCAGTATTACCTTGCTGCGCGCCTTTAGTGCAACAGGCTTAATCTTGTTTTCGTCGGTGATTACTTGGCTCTACGGCATGGACAGTTTTGGCAAGGTATCTTTTGCTATTTCTATCGCTAACCTGATTTTAGTTATTGGACGTTATGGCTCTGAGTATTCTTTCTTTGGTCAGTATTTTGACCTCTCGACCCAAGGGGAAACGTTAAAAGCGTCAAGAGTCTTATTTGAAAAGTGCCGTTTGTCATTGGTACTAAGTTTAATTCTGTCGGTGATTATTGTTCCCTTGAGCTTTGAGCAACCCGAAGTGATGTTGTTCTGCTTTTTATATATAGCAGGCTTTTCTATTGTTCAAATGGTGTCTTTATCACATCGAGTGATTAAAGAGTTCTACCGTTCTTACCTGTTTGAAGCTGGCGTGTTTTTTGTGTTTAGCTCGCTCATCTTCTTACTTGCGGCACTGTGGTTTAAACAAAGCAATGTGTTTGTTGTTCTTAGCGTGTGCTTAATGGCGTATTTTGTTTTGTTCGCTATTTTTGGGCTAAGCAAATTGCTACAAGGTTTTAAGCAACACGACCCGCAGCCAAAGGGCACTTTGGGTCAGCAACTTAAACAAGACTCCAAGTTTCTAGCGTTCACTTTAAGTGAATACGTATTGTTTTGGGGCATCATTTTAATCAGTGGTTACACCTTAAGCGAATACGACACTGGGGTGATTGCATGGGGAGGGCGAATTTTTCAGCTGTTCGTTTTTATCTTAGCAATACGCAACAGTGTGCAGGTTCCTGAAATTCTCGCCTCTAAAGACATTAAGAAAAGCTATTTAAAAGTACGTAAAGACGGGGTGTTTTTAAGCGTTGCAGGATTGGCTGTATCGGCGCTTGCTGTACTGATACTTTTTCAGTTTTCAGAGTTGGCTGGGTCAACAATTTTGGTATGGGGGCTATTTGCACTAGCCGCTTGCGTGCGACTTTATTTCGGCCCGGTTTATCATATTTTCGTCAAGTTCTCCGCTGATAAGCAGGTTTACACAAACTGTTTGCTTACTCTGTTGGTGTGCTTGGTGTGTTCGGCTGTTTCACTTAATTTCTCTGCTGGAGTGCTGGGCTTAGCGGTTTGTTATTTAGCCACTTGGTTAGTCTCGTTAACGTATGCCGATAAGCAGTCTTCGGGCGGGTCTTATGCTCGAATTTAGACGCACCAAGCTGGGTGTTTGCTACTTACTGTTTTGGTCGCTAATGCTGCTGTTTTTGATGACTGTTGGTAAAGACTTTTTGCCCTGGAAGTGGGGCTACGACGCGATGAAAATCGAAGGTCGTTTTGTTTTCTTTGAATTGGACGGCTCCTTTCAGGCTACTCGTGAACTGCTTTATTTTCTTGGTAGAGAAAGTGCAGTGGCCTCTACAGCGATAATCGGCTTTTTATGGATATTGGTGATTTCAAAGTTTGTTGTCACACTGAAAGACTTTTTTATTGTTAGCTTATTTACCCTACCAAGTATGCTGCTTAATGTTATCTGGCCAGCTAAAGAAACCATAGTTATGGCGCTATGTTTAGTGGTTTTCTACTCCACCTATTTTAGTCGAAAAGCTTTTCTGGTTAGCGTAGTCGTGTTTTACATTGCTTATGCAGTGCAAGTGCGTTCTTACTACTTTTTAATCTTAGGCGTGTTTGCTGCGGGTTATGTGATTCAATATTTTAGTGATAAGGGATTTCCAATACGCAATAGCCTTAACCGTACCGCCTTCCAATTAGCCAGTTTTAAACCCGTTTGGTACTTTTTAGCATTTTTTGTGTGTTTAGCGTTTTTGCTTCCCGATGCCTTTTATCAAATGTCTCAAGGGCAACGAGACATTTCCAATAACTACGCAAAGTTGGAAGGCAGTTTCAATGTGACCGCTTTTGATAACTTGGTTGACGTTGCCCGCGGGATCCCTTTTATTATCAATTTTGGCTGGGCTTTATTGCAACTTAGCTTACCTCTGCTATTTGCCCAAGGCTTAAACCAACTGTTGTTATTGTTGTTCAGTGTTGGCGTGATAGTCATTTGCGGCCAAATGCTTAAACGCAAACAGGGCGATTTACTACTGACCTTATTTTGTTCTCATATGTTTGTGCTGTTGTTGTTTGAACCAGACCAAGGAAGTTATTTCAGGCATATCTTATCAGCAGCAATTTATCTGCTTCCTAGCTATTCATTATTGTTTGGAAGTTCACGACAAGGAGTCTTAGATGACCAATAAGGATAACCATTACCTGATTGCGGCTGTGCCTTACAGTGACAATTATGGTGATGCGCTCATTCATCATTCTTTAGCATGGAAGCTAGGCAATTATGACATTTCAAGTGACGCCCTAGATATTGCTGGGCGACACGACTTCGCGCGCAGCGCATCGCAAAATGCGATTAAAGATAAGATTTTAAAAAGTCGTTTTGAATGGGTAAGACAAGTATTTATTCCTTTGAATGGCATGCTGGTGGCACTAAAAAACTACCGCGTATGGATGGCAAAAATTAAAGCGGCCGATGTAGTATTGATTGGTGGCGGTAATTTGATTAGCGATGTGTATTTAAACTTTCCGTTAAAGTTGTATTTTTTATCGCTGTTTTGCTACTTCTCAAATACTGATTACGCCGTGGTCTATGTCGGCGTGGCTAAGCGCATGTCGAGTTTAGGGCGTTGGTTGTTTCAAAAGCTGTTTAGCGCCAAAAAATGCCGTTATATCTCGGTGAGAGACGCCGCTAGCAAAGCCAACATAGAGCAGCTATTTGGTGCTGAACTGGCAAGCAAAGTGGTAGTGAGCATAGACCCCGCAGTCAACTTAAACCTCACTTATAGTGATTTAGCGCGCTCTGAACTCTCTTCAACACCGTATGCGGCCATTAATATTGTGAATCCCACGGTGTTAATGGTGAACTCTGATCACGATGTAAATTTTAGCGAACAGAGCTATTTGCAGTGGTTGAAGACGACTGTAGATAAGGTTAAAGCGGCGGGATTAGTACCGGTGTTATATACCAACGGCGCGCAGGAAGACGAGCAATACATGATCCACATTGCTGCGCAGCTTGCTGATGCCAAAGTGGTGAATACCGAGAAGGTAGAAGATTTAGTCTCTGTGGTTAGCCAAGCGCAATGTGTATTTGCCACCCGTTTACATTCTGCCATTAGCGCATTCTCGTTTTCGGTGCCTTTTACGGTGATGAGCTGGGACAGTAAAGTGAGCTCGTTTGTTGCTGCTGCTAAGCTGCCCACTAGTATGTTGTTTGATTTTTCCACAGAAGGGATGAAGCAACATGCCGAGCAAATACAGCTAGCGGATATGAGTGAACTTAAGGAACAGGTTGTTCAAGCTCGCCATAAAATAGTAAGTGCGTGGGATGTTGAATTTCGAGATATGTTGCAACGCCTAGACAAATACCAAGCAGAGAGCCAGTTATCATGAAGATACTACATGTTACCGAGACTCTGGTTGGCGGAGTGGAAACCTACCTCAATACTATTATTCCCTACCAAGTCGAGCGTTATGGTTCGGAGAATATTCAAGTTATTGCGCCTAAACAGCACATTGCCGAAGATGCGCCGTTAAAGGCTTACTATCAAAGCTTTGAACGACCAAGCCGCAGCCTAGGTTCGTGTGCTAATTTGGCTAAATTGTTCAAACAAGCCGTTATCGATTTTAACCCCGATGTGATTCATATTCACAGTACGTTTGCGGGTGTGGTGTGCCGTATACCGGGCTTAATCTCAAAGCGCAATCAGCGCAAGGTAGTGTATTGCCCCCATGGTTGGTGCTTCGACGGTTATACCGGCGTTAAAGCTAAAGTTTTTTCTTTGATTGAAAAAGTACTGGCTTACCGAGTCAGCTCTGTCATCAATATTTCTCATCATGACTATCAAAGCGCACTGCAACAAAGTATTCCTGAGCACAAAATGGTGGTGTTTGAAAACGCCCTCAATGACTTAGAACTTGCCAAGAAAAGCACCACTAAGCAAGGCATGTTAAAGCTGTTGTTTGTGGGGCGACTAGATAAACAAAAAGGCGTTGATCTGCTAATTGACGCAATCGCTGATGTAGATAGTGAGGTTGAATTGCATATTGCGGGAGCGAGTGTGGTGTCTAATCAGCAGCTTAACCTGTCTGATGGCCGAGTGGTGCAGCATGGTTGGTGTAGCCAAGAACAGCTTCGCGATTTATACGCCTCGGTGGATGCCTTAGTAGTGCCGTCGCGCTGGGAAGGGTTTGGTTTAGTTGTGATTGAAGCCTTTCGCCAAGGCTTGCCGGTAGTGGTGAGTGATGCAGGAGCTTTACCTAGTTTAGTCACCGAAGGTAGTACCGGTTATGTATTTGAAAACAGTAACAGCGATGCCTTAGCCAAAGTGATTTGCAAGCTTAATCGTGAAACGCTTGAGGCGATGTCTCAACAATGCCGAGAGGTATTTGTTAGTCGCTTTGAAGCGAAGCGCTTAAACACCCAACTGAGTGATTTGTACGCAGCAGAGTAAAGCCGTGATGCATGTAATAGCCGAAAGCGGTAAACCAAAGAGAAGGTAGCAATGGCGCAAGTTAGAGACAAATTGTGTTTGTTAGGTGTGCTGCTGGTGTCACTGTGGGTAGCGGTGGTGTCGGTGCAATATGGTTTAGCCAATGCCAATAGTTATGCCGTTGATGCTTGGCATAAACGCTGGCAACAAAATCTAAGCTCACAACTTACCGCGAATAATCTAGACGTTGCAGAACAAGTTACCCACGACATGTTAGCGTGGCAAAATACTCATCCTCACTACCAAGTACTGGCGGCTAAACAAGTAGAATGGAACAATTTTTTCAAACTAGTTTTAGCCTCTGAAACAGCCAATAAATCCATACTTAAAAAGCACAACTTGTTAAAAGCGCAAAAGTACTATTTGCGCTCGGTTGAACTCAGACCAACTTGGCCAAATACCTATGTTGATTTAGCAAAAAATGCCTTGTATCGAAAAGCCGGTAGCCGAGAAGCAATGCATTACTTAGGCATGGCTCGCGAAGTGGGAGAAAACGCGCCTGTTACCTTGTTTGCCTACCTAGAAATTGGTTTAAGCCTGTGGCCTGAATTAACGGTCGCCCAGCGTACTCAAGTGGCCGAAGCGCTACTAAAAGTTGAGCAACATGATTTTATGCATCGTGGTCTTAGCCAAGCAATGTTAAAACCGCAGTTTAAGCAACGCGCTTGTGCCTTATATTTATTAGCTGGAGTAGATTATGCCGCTTGCGCAAAGGCTTAATCAGCGACTTTGGCAAATTGCTTGCGGCTGCGTTTGCATAGCATTGCTGGTGGCTACAGGCTTAAAAAGCTCCGGTAACTACAGCGTTTTTTTTGCACGCTTAGAAATCTACTTAGGTGGCGATACGGTGGTTCATTTTGTGTCGGCCTCAACCTGTAGCACGTTGTTAATGATGGCGGTGAGTGAGCGTATTTACGCGGTTAAATTTGCGGGTGTTCGGGCAATTGTGTTGCTGTTGTGCTTAGCATTTACTGTTGATGAAGGCTTGCAGGCATTCTCGGTGTATCGCCAGTTTTCTTGGGGTGATCTTGGCTTTAATTACGCAGGCTTATTGTCTGCCAGCGTGTTGGTTATGTTCTTAAGACGACCTTCTACGCGGGGCTCTGCAGGAGGTGAAAATGTTCATTGATTTACATTGCCATATTCTTCCAGGCATTGATGATGGTGCGCAAAACCTTCAGCAAGCCATTGAAATGGTAAGCATGGCGCAAGCCAATGGTACTAAGGTAATGGTGGCCACACCACACATGCACCCAGGTACTTATAACAATACCCCCGCAACCATAGAAGCCGCCTTTAACACCTTACAAATTGCGCTATCGCAACGAGGCATTGATGTAGAGTTGCGCAGCGCGGCCGAGGTTCATTTGTGCCCAGAGGTGATGCAATGGGCAATGCAAGAAAAGCTGCCCTTTATTGGAGAGTATCAGCAAAAGCCTTTGTTGTTGCTGGAGCTTCCTCACGGCAGTGTGCCACAAGGTACCAGCACGCTTATTCGTTGGTTACAAAAGAACAGTATTCAAGTGATGATCGCTCACCCTGAACGTAACCATGGGATCTGGAAAAATCCGTATCAGTTGTCTCAATTGATTAAGCTCGGCTGTTTGTTCCAAGTTACTGCAGATTCGTTCTTAGGTAAGTTTCGCCAACAAGCGCAATCTATTGCCGAGAATTTATTAAAAGCAGGTTCTATTCATATTTTGGCCAGCGACGCACACGATTTAGAAAAGCGCACCACAAACTTAAATCCAGCATTCGAACGTATAAAACACTTAAGCAATGAAGAGCATGCAAAGCGTTTGTTATGGGATAACCCGGCTCAAATATTGGGTATTAGCTAAGTATCTCTTGGCCGTTTACCTGAATACTCACCAAACCGAGTGGCGTATTACATTTATGATCAAGCAAAATACAGGAAGTAGTTGAAATGCGAGTAGCGTCGGCGAAATTAGAAGCGATAATTTTTGCTAGTTTCATATTTTTGTTGGTATGGCTGCCAATACCGTTAGGCAGTAATCGACCATGGGCTTGGTCAATAATGGAATTATTGATTGCCATGCAAAGCCTGGGTTTAGTGTATTGCTTTCGTCATAACATTCCTTGGCATTACTTACGACCTGGTGTGTTCTTGCTGGTGGCTTTAGCGCTGTTCCAGCTGTTTACCGTATTACAGTTGGTACCGCTGCCCGCTGGCTTATTAGAGTGGCTAGCACCTAATAATGCAGAGCTACGTCACCGAGTATTGCTAGATGCGTCGGCTAACGCTGCTGCACAGCCCTTATCTCTCGACCCTGAGCAAACCAAAATCAGTTTGCTCAAGGGAGTAAGCTATTTGCTGTTGGCATTAAATACGCTATTGCTAGTTAATCGGCCAAAACGGATCCGCACCGTGCTGGTTGCTATTGTGGTGAGTGGTACTTTTCAGGCCTTCTACGGTGCGATGTTGCTGTTAAGCAATACTGCACAAAGCCCTGTATTTGGCATGGACATCGGTCCCGTTGCAACGGGCTCTTATGTGTATAAAAATCACTTTGCTAATTATCTATTGCTTAGCTTAATGATGGGGCTAGCGTTGATTGTGGCTGATTTAAAAGTGAATACTGCCAACTCTTGGCGAGTGCAGTTATCTGGCCTGCTAGACGCCGCCTTAAGTCCCAAAATGTTAGTGCGTATGTGCATGATCATTATGGTTATCGGCCTAGTGATGTCTCGCTCGCGCATGGGCAACAGCGCGTTTTTTGCCACAACGCTTATTGGTGGTGTACTGGCTTTGCTGCTTTACCGACAGCGACCCAAAACACTTACGGTATTAATTGTCAGTATGTTGTTGATTGACGTATTAATCGTGAGTTCTATGTTTGGTTTAAGCAAGGTACGAGAGCGTTTGAGTTCTACCGTACTGGTAGACGAGGGGCGAATATACATATTTGATTGGGCGTTAAATATGTTTAAAGATTTCCCAGTGTTTGGCAGCGGAGCGGGGAGTTTTTACTCAGTATTTCAGGCCTATTTACCTCAGCCAATTAGCGCGTTTTTCGATCATACCCATAATGACTATCTACAATTTGCTATTGAATCAGGGCTGCCTATCACTCTGCTGTTAGGCGCGGCTGTGTTATGGGTTGCTTATCGCTGTTTAACTACCTTGAATAAACGCAACGATCCCTTAATGAAAGGCACCGCGCTAGGGTGCTTTATGGCGATAACGGCGATGCTTATTCACATAAGTGTTGATTTTAATCTGCAGGCGCCAGCCAATGCCGCAACCTTTGTTGTGATACTTAGCTTAGCGTTAATTGCCAGCCATATGCCAAAACAAGGTTACGATACCAAAAAGCCTAGCTCAACGTAGCCTTAGTAGAGGGAGAAGCCTTGCTGGTATTTTGGCGAACGGCATTGCGAATTTTTTCTACAGGCACGTCTATGCACTTAATTACGAACAGTGAAACGACAACTAGGCCTAAGCAAACGAGGAGCAGAGCCTCTAGGCTAAAGGCAGCTTTAAATTTAGAGACTTCTCCCAGCAGCAATACACTGGCTACCATGCTTACTTGGTAGTGAAGTAAATAAACAGGGTAGGAGAAGTCACCAACAAACTTATCAAAGCCTTTGCTTATTTTGTTACTAATGCTGTTACCCATGGCTAAGCTCAATACCAACAGCGCACTCACCAACATGTTTAGGTAAAACATCAACTCTACAAGCGTTGGATTAATGCCCTGAGGGATTAACCAAGCCACAATGGCTGAAATGCTCACCATGCTAATCAGGATAAGGGCTGGGCGTGTTAATAGGCATTGTAAGCCCTGCGGTACCTTTTCAAGTTTAACGATGAAATAGATAAGCGCACCAATGGAGAAGGGCAAAGAACCTGCTGGAATAGAGAAGTAACGAGCATGCCAATACAAGTTGGCTGCATAACTAAAACCGATAAACAGCAGCGATAAGCTTAACCATATGATGGTGCGTTTAAATGTTTTAGAAATACCTAAACAGATAGCAACATAAAAGAACAATTCAACGGTAAGCGCCCACGCTGCGGGTGATAATCTTGGTGTAATGGAGTGGGGGATCCAATGAGCGAATACCATGGTGATATTGCCAAACACACTTAACATATTGTTCGGCAATGCAATGGTAGAAAAGCCACCACTAGGCATTTGAGTTGCAAATACTAGCAACAACACAATACTGATTAAACAAGCAAACCAATAGGGTGGGAAGAGCCTTAAAAAGCGATTAAGTGCGAAACGTTTTCTGCCGCTGGCATTGTAACCATAGCTATTATGCATAACGTAGGTCATTAAATAACCGCTTAGAATGTAAAAGCCAAATACAGCAAAGCGACCGAAGTCGCTAAGCCAAAATAAGTGACCAAATACCACCATTAATGCCCACAGTGTCCTTACCGTGCCAAACATCTATTGCCTATCTGTTTATTCTAAAAGTGAATAAACATCATGGCAGTAGTTTATAGTTTCATCAATGTTTTACTCAGCAAGCGCTAACTCTCTTAAAGGATACTGCTGTAAGTAGCTGGTCATTGCATTGGCTAAATTTACCGACCAAAACTGTCCCGCTAGGCTTAGCTTCACACTGTTAATCTCTTTGTTTACTAGCCCATTTTTTTGCCATGCTTCAAACAAGGGTAAGCAATGTGTAAAGAGTTCATGTCCATTAGGTAATACCTTAGCGCTTATTATGCCTTTGTCGCAGGCACTGGTTATCGCTGCTTTTAACTCGGCGTTTTCTGCTGGTAAGCTCAACTGCTCAAAGGCCCAGTTATGTTGTAGGATACCTGCTTTCCAAGCCTCAATATCGCGGGTTTGCATTAGGGCATATCCGTTTATATTGCCGCCAGCACCCGCGCCAATAGGCAGTATTTCTGCGCCTTGTTTGACTAAAGAGTTGTAACGGCTTTGCTCGCGAGAATGACTCGCCCAGTGGCAGTAACTCAGTTGCTTAAAATCTCGTTGGTTAAAAAACTGGTGGCCTTGTTGGTACATTAACGCTTTATCGCTAGAGCTTAAGGGCACCGCTTCGCGGCCTGCATCAATATTGCGTTGTAAGCCACTGCCGCCAAAGGTGAGTAATTGGTATAAATCCACACCATGTACGCCGCTATCAATTACATCTTGTAAGTCTTGCTGCCAGTTCTCTGGAGTTTGATGTGGCAGTCCATAAATCAAATCTATAGCGATGGTCGCGCTATTTGAGGCGGTGAGTTGCTGCAAGCGTTCTAGAATGTATTCTCGGTCATCCAATCTTTTGGCTGCTCTGCGTACTTTTGAGTTAAAACTTTGCACACCAAAGGAGAAACGGGTGAAGCCGCCAGCTAACGCCGCTTGAAACTTGTCTTCGCTAAACTTATTGAGTCTGCCCTCTAAGGTGATTTCGCAATTAGCGCTGAGCGGAAAGTACGTGAAAATTAGCTGGCCTAGTCTATTTAGCTGCTCGGGGTTTAAATCGGTTGGGGTGCCTCCGCCTACGTACACCGCATCAAACGGTTTAGCTTGGCTCCATGGGTAGCGTGATTTAGCAATTAGCTCTTGCTCTAGCAGAGTAAAGTAGTCATCCATCATTTGCTGGTTGCTGGCGTACTGGAAAAAACTACAGAAGGTGCAGCGAACGCGGCAAAATGGAATATGAATATAGATAGCGCGCGGGCGAGAGCTAGCATCTTTATTGGCTAATTGTGTAGTGAGCTGCTCACGAGCTTGCTCACCACTTAAGGCTTCACGTTTGCCATGGTTGGCATGAGCGCCTGTTTTTTTAGTGAAGGCAAATTGTAACGGGGAGGGGCTAGCTTGCCCCGTTAACGCTTCCGACAGGTGCGCAGAATTTACAGGAATGGCAGTAGACATGGTGTGCTCAAAAAGTTATTTAATCTAAATGTAAATCATTATCATTTGTGTTTGTTTGATCTAAACCAAGTATTCTTCTTTTTGCGTCGCTTTTGTTAGATAATTTTTGACTATCAACACTTTTGGCAAGGATGGTTTAGCGGCTTTAGGCTTTAGCTATTTGTTCGCGTAGACTGGTTGTAAGCGATTGTTGTTGAACTATGATTAGCTTATTCACTTCATCATCAAGGAAGAAAGATGAACTTGCATTCAGGCATTGCCCTCGTCCCTACTTTATTAGCTGCTAGCTTGTTAGCAGCCTGTAGCTCAGCCCCACAACAAACTTGGAAGGTTGACCAAAGTTACAAGATTACCGTGTTGCATACTAACGATCACCATGGTCGTTTTTGGCAAAATAAATACGGTGAATATGGCTTAGCCGCACGTAAAACCTTAATTGATAGTATTCGTGAAGAAGTCGCCGCTGAAGGTGGCAGCGTACTGTTACTGTCGGGCGGCGATATTAATACCGGTGTACCAGAATCCGACTTGTTAGATGCAGAGCCAGACTTTAAAGGCATGAACATGTTGGGTTACGATGCTATGGCTTTGGGAAATCACGAATTTGATAACAGCCTAGAAGTATTAGCAAAGCAGCAACAATGGGCAGGCTTTCCTTTTCTATCCGCTAACATTTACCAAAAATCTAACGGCGAACGTAAATTTAAGCCTTACCACATGTTTGATCTACAAGGGGTAAAAGTAGCGGTTATTGGATTTACTACCGAAGATACTTACAAGCTTGTACATCCAGATAATGTCGCCGATTTAGAGTTTCGCGATCCGAAGCTTGAAGCAAAACACGTTATTGCAGAGCTAAATCAAACAGAGCAACCTGATTTGGTGTTTGCGGTGACTCATATGGGGCATTACGCCAATGCTAAACATGGGGTGAATGCGCCGGGCGACGTGAGCTTGGCGCGCTCACTTAAGGAAGGTGAATTAGATTTAATTGTTGGTGGTCATTCACAAGAGCCTGTGTGCATGGAAGGCCCCAACATGTACACCCAAACCTTTAAGCCGGGTGACGAATGTAAACCCGATAAACAAAACGGCACCTGGATAGTACAAGCCTATGAATGGGGCAAGTACGTAGGCCGCGCCGATTATAGCTTTAAGAACGGTGAATTCACCCTCGATAGTTATCAGTTAGTGCCGGTTAACTTAAAGAAAAAAATAACAGTAGAAGGCAAAAAACAGCGGGTATTTGTGCAGGATGAAATACCCCAAAACCCAGAAGTACTGGCGCTACTTACTCCCTACCAAGAGCAAGGCCAAGAACAGCTGGGGGTTAACATTGCCGAGCTAAGCGGCCGCCTAGTGGGGGACCGGAATAAAGTTCGTTTTGGCCAAACTAATTTAGGCCGTCTTATTGCCACCGCGCACAAAGAGCGAGTGAATGCCGACTTCGCTGTGATGAACTCCGGTGGTGTGCGCGCCTCAATTGAAGAAGGCGAAGTAAGTTATAAAGACGTACTCACGGTACAACCTTTCTCAAACACTATTACCTATGTAGACATGAGCGGCAGTGAGGTGATGGACTATTTGTCGGTAGTGGCTGCCATGCCGGTTGATACTGGTGCTTATGCGCAATTCTCAGGGATTGGTATGGAAGTAGTTGCTGGCAAGGTAAGCGAAGTAGTGATTGGTGGTAAACCTTTAGACGAAGCAGCCAGTTACCGTTTTACTATTCCTAACTTCAACGCTTCTGGTGGCGACGGCTACCCGAAAATTACCGGCCACAGTGGTTTTGTTGATACTGGCTTTGTAGACGCGGAAGTGCTTAAAGCCTATTTAGAGCAGCAAAGTCCTGTGAATGCAGCTGACTACAACGATAAGGGTGAAATTAGCTATAAGTAATTTGAACTCTTAAATAGCAAAGGCCTCGATTGAGGCCTTTATTGTTTCTAATGTACGCAGGTATTAAAGATTGAATCAATCCGAGCCACGCGGGTAGTAGCGCAAAGGTTTATTAGATTGCTAGGCTTTCTTCACAAACTGCGCGGTAATCATCATTTCTCCTGCGCCATCAACTTTACAGTCCAATTGATGGTCTTTGCCGTCGACAATGCGTCTAACCAGCGCTTTGGTGCCAATTTTGAGGACCAATGAACTGCTTTTTACTTTTAAGTCTTTGGCCAAAGTCACTTTGTCACCCTCAGACAACAGGGTTCCGTTTGCATCCTTTACAATAATTGTTTCCGCTTCGGCTACTTCTTTGGGATTCCATTCATAGGCGCACTCAGGGCAAACAAGCTGGCTTTGATCTTGGTAAACATATTCGGAGTGGCAATTAGGGCAAGGTGGAAATGACATCTATTATAAGTTCTGAATGTGAATAAAACGCTATGGTACGTTGCAATGGCATTGAGTGCGAGTATAGACGTTGTTGTTTCTTAGTTTGCTCTTTCCCCCAGACGGTTCATCTAACTGACCTTTCATATATACATTTGCTACAAAACCGTAAGCCTATATACTTCACACTACACCAAGCATTTATCGGGCTAAATATGTTTACGATTGATTCGTTTGTACTTTATGTGAGTGATGTTCAAGACAGCATGGATTTTTACGCGAAAGCCTTTGACTGTGAACCAAGCTTACTGTCACCAACATTTGCAGCCTTGGATTTTGCTGACAATGTAAAAATCACTTTGAAGCAAACGACTGATCTAACACCTAAAAGCGAAGTAAAAGGTGGTGGTACAGAGCTTTCAATGCCCATTGCTGATAAAGAGACGTTCGATAAGCTGTTCTCAACATGGAAAAGTAAAGGTATTGAATTCGCTCAAGAAATAGAAGCATCGGTATTTGGATTTAACTTTGTGGCTGTTGACCCAGATGGACACCGTATTCGCATCTTTACCCATTAAATGAGTCCCAAAAATAAGGGGTGTTGGTGGCGTAACGGAATGCGAGTTACGCATTGCCTAAGTAGAACACCGCGCTTGGCTATAGTCGCAAAGCGGAGGTCAACTGCCATTCGTTCGTTTAAGCAATTTGCTAAGTACTAATCTTGCGCCCATTTTTGAGTTCTTCTTCATCTGGCACCTCAAATCTAGGTTCCATAAAGTTAAACATCATGTCAGTTACTTCGAAAGCATAAACCGCCGGATCTTTCTCTATATTTCGTTTATCGACACGTTGTTTACGCGTATCTGTAGGTGCGTGCAAATAGTGAATCTCAGCAGCTAGACCAAGCTCTTTAGCGCGATTAGCAAAAACATCTCTCTGATCCTTGGTGGTGAACCCAAGATCTAAAATAACGTTTCCATTTATAGCTAATATTTGTTCACTTACCTGCCAAATTTGCTCTGAGCACCTGTTTACTCTTTCCATCATCCATTCGAAATCAAGACTGGCCATGTCTTTAGCAAACAGCGTTTGCATCCACGGATCAATAGAAAACCTGATGGCCGCTATTTCTTTCGCGAGAGAAAGTGCATAGGTGGTTTTACCCACGCCTGTAGGGCCACAAACTAAAATTAATCTTGCCATGTCATTTCAACCTCTGAATAAGGAATCGCGCTTTGCTAAGCAAATATCTTAGCGCATAAATGACTTAAGCATATTGTATTGGTGTAAGCCTTTGTCAAGGCATCTTTAAACGGCTTATATCGTTTGTAAGCCCAAGAGATTAATTCTCGGAAACACTACATTGATGGTTTGTTTTTCTCTGCGCGTTCGCGTTGTTGCGTGACTAAGCAAGCCCGCTATCTTTAAGAGTAACTAAGGTCACCATCTAAGAATTCAGGAGCATAGATGAAAAGCACTATTCAATATTGGAATGTACTGGCGAAGAGCAATGCCGGCCAATGGGAAGAGATTGACGGAAGTGAAGGCCAGCTAGAACAGCTTACCTTAGCGATGGATAATGAAACTGGTGATTACACACGTTTAACTCGCTTTAAGGCTGGGGCTGATACCAAAGTCTTTGGTGGAAAGTCGCATACTTACCCAGAAGAGATTTATATTATCTCTGGGCGTTTATTTGATGAGGCCTTTGATATGTGGCTTGAGGCTGGTCATTATGCAAGCCGTCCACCGGGTGAGCGTCACGGTCCCTTTAAGTGTGAGCAAGAGTGTTTAGTATTAGAAGTGTCTTTCCCCAGCCAAGCCAGCTAAGAACTTTTGGCTGAACGACTATATTTAGTGAAGATCCTTTAGCAGGATAAGGAAAACCATGAGTAACCTTTTAAAGCAAAACAAAGCGAACGCAGTAACATTTTACCAAATGGCTTATTTAGGTGAGCCAGCAAAAGCTGTTGAGCGGTATGTGGGTGATGAGTACATTCAACACAATCCGGCAGTGGCTAATGGTAAGCAGGGTTTCATTGATTATTTTGATGAAATGCAACGTGACTACCCCGACAAACAGATTCGATTTTTGCGCACTATTGCCGAGGGCGACATGGTTGCGTTGCACACTCATCAAACTTGGCCGGGTAACGATCAATATGTGACTATGGATTTTTTCCGCTTTGATGAAAACGGTAAAATAGTGGAACACTGGGACAGTATTCAACAAGTGCCAGAAGGCTCTGCCAATGGCAATAGTATGTTTTAGGGCACTGCTGCAACTAAAGAGAAGCCGACTTGTGAGTCGGCTTTCTTATTGGTCATTTAGCGCAAGCGAGCCGAATTAACGGCTGCGATTTTACAGATATTTTACCCAAGCTTGTTTACTGGCATGTTTATAGCGAGCAAAGGCGCGAGTAGGGAAGTACAGCAACACAGCCAGTATGGCAGTGAGCAACCACACTTGCCAAAGCGCAGCAAATCCAAATATATCTCCAGCGTTCGGACCAATCCCCCACATGGCTAGCTTGTAGCCAATCAATAATATGTATAAATGAAATATGTAGAAGAACATCGGCGCTGAACCATAGGTTTTTAGCGCGTCTGTGAGTTTATTTTGGGTCTTTTCAAATAACGCTAACAAACTTAAGGCGATGCCTAGCGTGAGCAATATAAACATTAAAGACGGCGGGTATTTGGTGAAGTTTAGAAATGACATCACGCTATCTAAGCAAGTTGCACCTGTTTGCCACGGCAAGTCTTCACCGTAAATATTAAATCCACGCAACACTAGCATTAAGCTCAATGCCAGTATTGACAGTTTTACTAACTTACTTTGGCGTTGCTCACTGTTAAAGCGACGGCTAAATATAGGGCCAATGGCATAACCCAACAGTATTACACCAATCCACGGCAGCACAGGGTAAGAGGCAAACACAGTAAATGAGTCGCTGCTATAAAGTGGCCCACGGTCGTGCAAAATAGTCCATAAGCTGTAACCCCACTCACCGGGAGAAAATTGAATAAACTCCAAGCTATTATGACCAAATACAATGGCTAGACCTAAGGCGGCAATCCACTTGTGTGGCAGTTTACTTAGCAAACCTAGGGTAATCATGCTTACGCCAATCGCCCAAATAACTTGCAGGTAAAGGGCGTTATAGGCACCAAACCAAGAGAAGTTAATTAAGGTTACTTCTAACAGGACTAAAAATAGCCCGCGCTTTAACAAAAACTGCTGGGCAGAGCGCGGTGGTTTGTTAGCGGGGTTTGCATAGAGCCAGGCAGAAACACCGGTAAGAAACACAAATATTGGCGCACATAAGTGAGCCAAGATACGGGTGAAAAATAGCTCTGCTTCGGTATCTTCTAGGGTGATAGGGTCGGTGATTTTATGCTGATAATAAAAGCGCTCGCGTACGTGATCGAGCAGCATAAATACCATGACCAAACCGCGCATTATGTCGATGGAGGCGAGTCTTGGCCCTTTAACTGTGTTGTTTTGGGGAGTCACTGTGTGTGTGTTCATTCATTCTTTTCGTTTTGTGTTCGGCTTCAGCCATTGTTACTGGGCGAATACTTCGCCCTAGCCAAGCGCTAGCTACCGAATAAGTAAGCTTGCTTAAATCTTCATTAAAGCACTAAGCGTAGTCGTAAATGCTTAAACAAAAAGAGCCGGGGGCGCGCGAATGCTTTTCCCTTGGCTAAATAATGGGGAGTAGAAGGTTGTTTGGGCAGTGCTAATGTCTAAATGGTTGGCCTCTACTCGTTGAGCGGGTGGGCTGACGAGTATGCTTATAGCACAGCAGTGTAATAGTGATTGCGAGTGACATTGGCCATTTTTATGCTGCTCTACACTGCCACTGTTTACATGGGAATGGTGACCTGCTTCATGCATTAACTCGGCAAGCGCCAATAGACTAGTGGTTTGGCCTAAACCCACTGTCCAAATAATAAGCGCTATAGATAAAATACGATGCTGAAACATGTTTTAGTGTATTTGTGTCGGTAGTTTGTGGATATAGCAGAGCTTTTTACCAAAACTGGAGGTTGTAAGCAATTTTTCATTGGCTTACTTTAAGCTTTACTAAGCTGTTGAATAATCGGTATTTACGCTTTTGCTTTCGCATTGGGCATTTTGTAACCCGGTAGTTTTCGAAAACCTTTCGCCTGAAATTGGTTTTTAGAGGGCTTAGCGGGCAATGCATTTAAATCAAAAGGTTTAGGCTGCTTACCTTGAGATTGATTTAACGCGTCTACCAAGGCCTCGTGATTGTGCATGTGTGGTGCCGAAAACAACATGTCGTGGCTGCAGGCGTAACTGGCTATCGGGCTTAGTGCGATAAATGCAACGAGCAGATATTTTCTCATATTAGCCTCTGGGGATGTGATTGAAATAAATAAGAGCGCCAAAGGCGCTCTTTAAGTCACTGTTTAAGCGATTAACGCAAAGTGATTTTTGGGTTTTCTGCTGGTTTGTCTAACAAGCCAAAGAATGCAGGAACGGTTGCTGCGTCGCCATCTAAGGTGATGTAGCCCGCTTTCACTGCTTCAGCAAAATCTACTTTACCTACTAATAACCCTAGGAATACTGGTTTAGTAAGGTTAACTGTTGCTTTCGCTTCGCCGTTATAGCCCTTGTGGAATTGCGCCACAGAGCGACGAACTTCTAGTGCGTGAACTTCTTTAGTGTCTGAGAAGTTAAACGCAATGGTGAAGTGTTGGTCGGCGCTGCGCTCGGCGTTTAAGCTAAAGCGAAGTGCGTTAACAAGTTGCGAAGGTTCAAACTCAGCCATTAAATCAGGGGCTTGAAGGTTGATTTTCTTCGAGTAATCAATGGTACCGTCTAACTCTTGAGCAGAGGTTAGGTACCAGTTACGCCAGTTGTTATTGGTTTCACGGTAACCTAGTTCACGTAAAGCTTTAGCTTTAAGTAGGCGAGGTTGCATGTCATCAAGATCTACACGAATGACGTGAGTAGTAAGCTCTGCGCTCCATTGGTAATCGCCATTGTCAAATGCGTCGATAGCGAACTTCATCATTTTGGCTTTGCCGCCCACCATCTCAACATAGCGTTGAGACGCATCTACCGAGTAGGTCGCGTTTAGTGTTGTTGGGTCACCATCAAACCAGCCCATTTCACCTACAAAGATTTGCTTAGCTGCATGGCGAATAGAACCGTAGAAGTCACCTAACCATGGGTGGTTTTCTAGGTGCTTAGGCAACTTAATTTCACGGATCAAATCTTCTTGAGTAGAGCCGTTGTTAATCGCTTTAATTGATTGGTCGTAAGTAAACTGAATCGCATCTCGGTAAGCCGTTAGCGTGTTGTCTACGTGCTTAGCACCCACCACTGGGCGACCATGAGATAACATCATTGTTTCTGCTTGGTACTCGCGAAGTACGTCGATACCAGGGAACCAAATGCTTGGGTCACGGTATTTAGTGCCACGAATGGTGTGCAAGTTAGGGAAGCTTTCGCCTTGGATTACTTCAGAACCAAACAGTAAGTTAGCTTCTGGGAAGTAGGCAGTGATTTCGTCAGATGCTTCAGAAGGAACGTGTTTGAACTCAACCTTAACACCAGCAATGTCCATCTCTAATACGCCGTTAAAACCTTCAACTAGAGTATTAGGGGCAATAAGGCTGTGCTCGCGAATTTCAAAATCTGGACCTAGGCCACCGTTAATTCGGCCACCTTCTTCTACGCTAAGTAGAGTTCCTAATGAGTAGTCAACGCGGAAACCAAGTGCTGGACCAGTACCGCCCATAGAGCCTTTAACAACGTTAGTCATAAAGGTATCGTGAGCAATAATTAAGGCGTCTTCTGCGCCTTCAATACCACGTACGCCAGCGTAGTGATCTGGGTGCCAGTGCGAGTACATAACAGCTGCAACAGGCTTTTTGTTGCCAGTTACTTTACGGAAATCAGCCATTACGTCTTGCATTTTGTCTACTGACTCAACCGGATCAAGAATGATTAGGCCGTCGGTACCGTCAACGATCATTGGAGAGGTTAAGCCGTAACCGTAAACTTGAAAGTACTTATCTTGGTATGCAAATAAACCCTTATCCATTTTCTGCGAGTGTGCAGTTAACTGTGGGTGAACTTTGTCTGATTTAGCATCAAAGGCATCGTTGCCACCGGTAGGGATCCACTTCATGTCTTGGTTTTCACCATGCCAGTAGTGAGTTGCACCAGAGTCTTCACCTAAGTAGTAATCGTGTGAAAGAGTAGGAATGGTAATTTCTACGCCATCAAAACGGTGACTATGGTTGTCGCCCGCAACCGCTAGGTTTGCTAAGCCAGAGGCAATAAGTACAGATAAAGCAATGCTTGTTTTTTTCATATCGAAGCTAGGCCTTGTTTACGTTTAAGTTGGCACTACGCTACGCCAAAGCATTATCGCTTTGCTGATATGTGATATAAGATATCTAATAGTTGATGAGCAAAAAGCAGAATTCTTAACTTATGAAACATTCAGACTACAGTCTCATTCCTACTTTTGTGGCGATAGTGGAAGAACGAAATTACAGTAAGGCAGCTAAACGCTTGGGCATTAGCCAATCGGCTGTGAGCCAGAGTGTGACTCGCCTACGCGACATTTTTAAAGACAACTTGTTTACTCGCGGTAGCCACGGTGTAGAGCCCACTCCGTATGCCATTGATATTTACCCTGCCTTGGCCAACTCGGTAGAAAGTATTGCTCATATGTTGCCAGAGCAACGCCACTTTAATCCGGCTAAATGCCAACGCCAGTTTACTATTGCGGCTTTAAGCGTATTCAGCTTCACTTTATTTCCGCAGTTATCAAAGCGCTTATTTGAACAAGCTCCGTTGGCCTCGGTAAAAACCGAACCTTTGTTTGGGCAGGATATGATCAGCTTATTGCGCACCCATCAATGTGATTTGCTGATTGAAGCTGAATCAAACCGCTACCCCAATTTACGCTCGCAAGTGGTCATGCAAGATAAGTTAGCGGTGGTGTGCAGAGCGCAGCACCCAAGAATAAGTGGTAGTGAAATTAATCTAGAGCAATATTTGAGTGAGCAACATGTCATTCACTCCCAGCCGGAGCAAAAATTCGGTTACCTTGGTGACATGGGAATAGCGGGCCTAACAGAGAGGCGGGTTGCCTGGCAGGCGAGCGGCATTATGGACATGTTACCGCTTATTGCCCAAAGTGATTGCATGGGCATATTACCTGAGCGATTAGCCTCTCAGCATTGCCAGCACTTTGGCTTAAAGCCCTTACATGCAAACTTTTTGCCTGCACAAATAGTGGTGAGCATGTATTGGCATCCTTCACGTACTAATGACCCTGCGCATCGCTGGTTAAGAGATCAATGCTTGTTGTCGGGTCAGACATGAGCCGATTGAGTACGCTTTAATCATTCGCTTAACTTATTGATTTAGTTTCTATTTACAAAGAAAGTTTGTTGCTAAAGTAGTGCGGCTTTTATTTGATAAATAGGGATTTTAATGAAACAAGCAGTACTATTAATCATCGGTGTATTGGCACTAAGCGGATGCAATTCTCAAGCGACTCCCACTGGCAAAGCTTGTATGGGGTCACGAGGCGGCTCATTGGTAGAGGGCTTAGAAAATCAGTGTAAAGCCGGCGATGCCATTGCCACTAAAGAGCCAACTTATTATTGTGATTTTAATTATGCGATTGCCTACAACGACTATAATTCGGCCATGTGTATTTATAGCGGCAAGCGCAAAGATGAACGCACAGCAGGTTAGCCGTTACATGCTTTTCTAATAACTAAAAAGGCAGCACTTATTGTGCTGCCTTTTGTTTTTCGGTTTGTGTCGTCGCGTTTGGCGCGTTAGCTGTTATCTATCACTTCAGCGGTGACTTCATTTCCGCTACGTTGGCCTTCGCTAAATGCTTTTACGTTAAGCAAAGTTGTGTCGGCAATGCTCTGCAAGGCTTCTTGGGTTAAGAAGGCTTGGTGGCCAGTAAAGATAACGTTATGACAAGCCGACAAACGGCGGAATACGTCATCAAGGATCACTTCAGCAGACAAATCTTCAAAGAACAGTTCTTTTTCATGCTCGTATACATCTAAAGCTAAGCCGCCCAAGGTGCCATCTTTTAGCGCTTCAATACAGGCGGTAGAATCCACCAACTTGCCGCGACTCGTGTTAATAAGCAGGGTGCCTTTTTGCATTTGGCTAAAGGCAGACTTACCAATTAAATAAGTATTTTCGGCAGTAAGCGGGCAGTGCAAGCTAATGATTTGTGACTGTGCCAAAAGCTCTGCCATGGTCACGTATTCAATACCCAAATCAATTGCTGCTTGGTTTGGGTAAGGGTCAAAGGCGATAACTTTACAGCCAAAGCCTTTTAAAATACGCGCAGTTGCCAAGCCAATTTTGCCGGTACCTATTACCCCAGCGGTTTTACCAAAGATGTTCATGCCGGTTAACCCTTCTAACGAGAAGTTGGCATCGCGGGTTCGTTGGTAGGCTTTGTGAATACGGCGGTTTAGCGTCATCATTAATGCTATGGCGTGTTCGGCCACCGCTTCTGGCGAGTAGGCTGGTACTCGAGAAACGGTAATGCCTAGCTGTTCTGCTTTGTCCAAATCAACATTATTAAAACCGGCACAACGTAGCAATACCAGTTTAATGCCGTGATTGTGCAGCTCTTCTAAGGTTGCTGCCGACAGGTCATCGTTTACAAAGGCACATACTGCATCTGCGCCATGCGCTAAACGCGCCGTTTTAGCAGATAAGGCGATGTCGAAATATTCTATGCTAATGGCTGAAGAAGTATTTTGGGCATCAAAATGGTCACGGTCGTAGCGCTTAGCGCTGAAAAAACTGATCTTCATAGCGGCTCCTAAAACAATAGTAGCTAACGATAGCTTGTTTTGTAATTTTATTACATAATAGCGTCATTGAATAACAAAAGTCGACAGAAGTTATGAGAAAGTTTCAGAAATCAGCTGTTCTAGAAATTGCCTCCGGCCTATTGGTTATTTATGCCGCTTTATGGCTTGGTCGTTGGCTGGGCGAACTTAGCGGAAACCTTCTCCCTGCAAGCATTATGGGTATGTTGCTGCTTACTACAGCTTTGCAACTCCGTTGGGTAAAGCTGGCCTGGGTAGAGCGTACCGCTAATCAGTTTGTGCGCTGGATGTCCCTGTTGTTTGTGCCTATTAGCATCGGCTTAGTGGAGCACATTGAAACTTTATTACAGGCGCTGCCGGCAATGTTGGTCACCTGTGCCTTCGCTACCTTAATATTGTTAGTGGTAATTGGTAAGCTTTACCAGCATTGGGAGCTAAAAAGCGACTCAAATAATACCCAGCAATCAGCGGTAAATGAGGATGCTAAATAATGATTAACTTCCTCTATCTTCCGCTCACTATTGCCTTATTTATTGCCGCTAAGCATTTTCAGCAGCGCTTTTCTGTTACCTGGCTTAATCCGGTTCTTATTACCCTAACTATTTTGGTTATAGCCTTACTGGCCTTAGGTATCCCTTTTGCCGACTACAACCAATACAGTGGTTGGCTAAGTAAGCTATTAGAGCCAGCAGTGGTGGCCTTAGGTGTGCCGCTTTACAAGCAGCTTTATGAGATAAAGTCAGAGTTACCACGTATTGCGATAACCATACTGGTAGCGGCTGCTGTCGCTATTAGCTCAACGGTAGCAATGGCGTTAATGGTAGGTGCTTCGCCGGAAATAGCCGCCTCACTAGCACCCAAGTCGGTTACCACACCAATTGCGGTGCTCATTAGTGAGCAAGTGGCGGGTGAGCCAGCATTAACCGCCATTGCTGTTCTGATTACCGGCTTGGTGGGGGCGGTGGTTGGTATTCCAGTATTAAAACTATGTGGGGTACATTCAAGTAAAGCGCAGGGCATTGCTATGGGTACTGCCTGCCATGCTTTAGGCACCGCACGTATTGCTGAAGAAGGCCACCAACACGGCGCATACAGCGCGTTAGCCTTAGTATTAAGCGCAACATTTAGCGCCTTACTTTGTCCGTTAATTGTGCCGCTGTTTGCTTAAATTAACCTTAATAACACCCCGATGCCTTTAGGTTTTTTGGACAAAAGCCTGTTGGCCCAAGCGATTGGTGCAACAGGCCTTTGGACATCAATGAGTCCATCTAAAATCTCAGAGATTTACTGCCTAACATCGTCAATTTAAGTAAGACAATACTTGCCATGAACACTGTTCTAGGTCACCTCTTAGGTTTCGCGTTTATGCTAGGGTTGTCGGCTTGCGTTTAGAGTTTAAGTTCTGAACACGAATCACGCCGTAAGGTTGTTGTTTTTAACCCTATTTATGAGGGTTAGAAACCTAATTATTACCAATCAACAGGGGGCGGTCTTCTTATTCCTTTACCAGAATAAGTAAACTTTTCGTTATGCAATTTAAATCTCAAAAATACAGTATAAACTCAACTGACTATGAAGTTGGTCAAGACAACATAAGCAAGTGGGGTATGGATGTACATAACTCCGTTTTCATTGCTTCAGCGGGTTTATCAATTCTATTTATTGTCGCTCTTCTTATCCTTTCGCCCGCCGAAGCAAAGGCCGCTATTGATACCGTTAAAGCTGCAGCTTTATCCAAATTCGATTTTGTTTTCATGTGGAGCGCAAACATCATATTGATTTTTGCTATTGGTATCGCTTTTTCCCCTTTAGGGAAAATTCGATTAGGTGGTGATAATGCCAAAACTGATTATTCCACGGTTTCGTGGATCGCCATGTTGTTTGCTGCAGGCATGGGGATTGGACTTATATTTTGGGGGGTAGCCGAACCTACGGCATTCTACACCAACTGGTTTGGTACACCCTTAGATGTCGCGCCTTTTACACCAGAAGGTCGTGAACTAGCGCTCGGCGCATCCCTTTTCCACTGGGGGTTTCATGCTTGGGCAATATACGGAATGACAGCCTTGTGTCTAGCGTATTTTGTGTATAACAAGGGGCTGCCACTTTCAATTCGCTCCATTTTTTACCCTCTGCTTGGTGACAAAGTATGGGGAAGAATTGGTGACCTTATTGATGTTATGGCGGTATTGGTTGTTTTATTTGGCCTTGCTACCTCACTTGGTCTAGGTGGCTCGCAAGCAGCAAGTGGAATCAGCCATGTATTTGGTGTTGATAACAGCCTTTTCCTTCAAATAGCCATTATTCTAACAATTATGGGGCTAGCCATTGTTTCCATCATTAGAGGCATGGACGGCGGCGTAAAACTGTTGAGCAACATCAACATGATTATAGCTTTTGTATTCCTTGGTGTTCTTGGCCTTCTAAACTTCACCACTGCCTTCGACTCATTAATGACAGGCCTTGTCGGGTATGTGAAAAACATCATTCCCCTAAGTCAAAACTCTGGTCGTGACGATACTACCTGGCTACATGGCTGGACCGTATTTTACTGGGCTTGGTGGATAGCTTATGCGCCATTGTTCGGTATGTTTGTTGCGCGAATTTCAAAAGGGCGAACAGTTCGCGAATTCTTAGTGTGTGTATTGTGTATTCCTACCGCAGTTACAACTGCTTGGATGTCCTTTTTTGGCGGTATCGCTATTCAACAAATCATAGATAAAGTTGGGCTGCTAGGTGCTGATCAAGGCATTGCCGATGTTTCATTAAGTTTGTTCTACATGCTCGATGCTTACCCAATGGGCAATATGTTATCAATCATTGCTATCGCACTGATCATCGTATTCTTTGTTACTACTCTAGATTCTGGCTCTATCGTCGTTGATAGCATGACAGCTGGAGGCAAGCTAGAATTGCCAATTATACAGAAGGTTTTTTGGGCGGTTATCTCTGCTCTTATTGCTATGTTGATGTTGTGGATCGGTGGTACCGACTCCGTTCAGGCGCTGCAGTCAATCACCATCATCGCCGCGCTACCGTTTGCGGTTATCTTGGTAATAGGCTGTATCAGTTTAGTGAAAGGCCTATATTCAGAAGTCGAGCAACCTCTACTAGCCCGAGATTAAAAGTGCTTCGCATTCTAGAAGGGGATATCTCGGTAAGTTAGAGATATCCCCTCACCTAGAACTGCTTACCACTGTTCGTGTCAGCGCGTTAGTCTTGGTATTAAGCGCAACATTAAGCGCAACATTTAGCGCCTTACTTTGTCCGTTAATTGTGCCGCTGTTTGCTTAAGTGTCTCTAGTGGCTCGGTTAATGTTTTGCTTTTGGCGAGCAAATGTAAACTAACAAAGCCAAAAGGGGCTCAAACGGTATTTGAGTCCCTTTGGTAAAACTGGCTGCTTGTCTATAGGCTTTATGGGAGCAGAGACAAGGCTTTTTCATTTTGGTTGATTTTATGTTGCTCTTCTTCGATCTTTCTCTGGTACTTAAGAATTTTATCTTCTTCATTATAAGTATAGGCTTCATCGAGTTCTGAGCGATACTCATCGACATCACTTTGCGACTCTTCAATTTTTTCCAATAACTCATCTCTTAAACCATCGTTGGTGCAGTGCGTACTCACTTGCGCTAAGGCGTCATTCAAGCCATCAAGTTTATCACTGTGCCCGTTTGCTTTAGCGATAGTTATTTTACTCTGAATTTCACAAGCCTTTCTTTTACAGCCAATTTGCTCTGAGCAATCAGAAGCAGATACGGTGAGAGGTAGGAGTAACAAAGGTATAAATAACAATATCTTGATGTCAGGATTAAACATGAAATAGCCTGCTGTAAACTTAGTTAGAGAATAAAGAAATGAAATTTACAGGTAAAAAATATCAGGGACTATATTGTTTTATAGTTAATTAAATACGAATGATATATTGGTAATAAGAACGTAAAAATTACAGTAGGAATTCGATACTTTTCTTTTTGCTTTTTTGACTGTAATACCGAAAGTACTTGAATGATTGGTCACCATTCTCCGACAGATTTTGATAAAACGGATTGGTTGCCAGCAATTGGGGCTCAACGGTAAAGAGGAACAGACCAAACATAGACCGCTTAGGTTCCAAATATAAATCGTATAAAAACTGTGCCATTGCAGGATCGTGAACGGGAATAATAAAAGATTTTTTAGTGATGCTTTCAGCCATGTATTGAAGCACTTGTTTCCTAATCGACAAGCTAATAGAGCCAATACTTAACAGCATATTTGTTCTGTCATCATAAAGAATATGACCAACCATTAACCCTTTACAGTAAAAAACCAGAATAACAATATCGTCAACCGATAAGTGGTCAGCGTTATAAAACGTCATAAAGTCTAAAGAGTATAATTTTGAATGGATAGCCAATATGTCATTCCACGACTCGCTCGGGATGGATTTTGTTGTATAACAATCAACACTATCTATTGAATAACTATAGGATATATCTTGATTTACTGGAATGTCACTAAGCTTGATTGAAGGTGAAAGCGTATCCAATTCTTTGGCATCATATTCATACTGAATGGATAAATAGCTGGAAATACCTAAACGCCTAAGCAAACTGGTTTTTGTATCTCCTCGTTCCCATTTACTTATCGTAACTTGATTAACACCATCGAAAACTCTATGCGAATTAGCCAGTAAGGTGGCCATGTCTTCTTGCGATAAATTGCGCTCTTCACGAAGCCTTTTTAGCTCAGTAGGAAAATTATCTCGATTCATTTAGACCCTATAAGTTTCCGCTAAATATCAGCGTATTAACGTTTTATTATAGTACCTCACAGACTTTGAGGAAGAAAAAGAAAAGCCGCAGCGATTCGCTGCGGCTTGTTAGTTCGTGGTGAGCAATTAAGCTTTAAGCAGAGCCTTTAGCAATCAATAAATCACCGTGCAGAGCGACAAACTTATCGTAAAGTTGGTCTTCGGTCTCTTTGTGTGCAGGGTCTACTGCGATGCAATCGATTGGGCATACATCAATGCAAGTAGGGCGCTCGTAGTGGCCTTTACATTCGGTGCAGCGCTCTGGGTCGATAACCGTAATAATGCCATCGTAAGAAATAGCTTGGTTAGGACATTCTGGCTCGCACATGTCGCAGTTGATGCACTTTTTGCTAATTAGCAGGGCCATTGCTTAAGCCTTCACTTCGCCAGCTTGATGCGGGTTACGGGTATCTTGTCCAGATTGTAAGTTACGCATAATTAGCGCGTGCTCTAAATCTACATTCTCTGGCACTGGTAAAAATACCGTGTGGCCACTGCCTTTGGCGTCGTCAATTAGCTCACCTTTTTTGTTTTCTAGGTGGTCTAATTTAAAGTTAAGGTTGCCTTGTGGCGTCATTAACTCAAGGGTGTCACCTAATAAGAACTTGTTCTTAACGGTGACTTCAGCAAGGCCAGCAGCGTTACGACCCGCCACTTCGCCCACAAACTGCTGGGTATCGCTAATCGAATAGCCATAGTCGTAGTTTTGGTACTCATCATGAGTATGACGACGCAAGAACCCTTCGGTGTAGCCGCGGTGGGCAAGGTTTTCTAAGGTACCCATTAGGCTTGGGTCGAAAGGCTTGCCTGCAACTGCATCGTTAATCGCTTGGCGATAAACCTGAGCGGTACGGGCGCAGTAATAGAAAGACTTAGTACGGCCTTCAATTTTAAGTGAATGAACACCCATTTTAGTCAAACGTTCTACGTGTTGTATCGCACGCAAATCTTTTGAATTCATAATGTAGGTGCCGTGCTCGTCTTCAAAAGCGGGCATGTATTCGTTAGGGCGGCCTTGTTCTTGAAGCAAGAATACTTGGTCGCTAGGGGCGCCAGCGCCTAAAGTTGGCTCTACTATTTGTGGTTGGGCGGCAATAATGTCGCCCACTTCGTTTTCTTTGGCTTCGTGTGCGTTGTATTTCCAGCGGCATGAGTTAGTACAGGTGCCTTGGTTAGGATCGCGTTTGTTAATGTAGCCAGACAACAAACAGCGGCCAGAGTAGGCCATACATAAGGCGCCATGCACAAACACTTCAAGTTCCATTTCTGGCACTTGCATACGAATTTCTTCGATTTCGTCTAGCGATAACTCGCGCGACAAAATAACCCGTTCAACCCCTTGCTGGTGCCAAAACTTAACGGTTGCCCAGTTAATCGCGTTGGCTTGAACCGACAAGTGAATAGTTTGGTCTGGAAAGGCTTCTCGCACCATCATAATCATGCCTGGATCAGACATAATTAAGGCATCAGGCTTCATGGCAATAATGGGCTCAATGTCGCGCAGGTAAGTTTTTAACTTAGCGTTGTGCGGGGCAATGTTACTTACCATGTAGAGCTTTTTGTTTTGCGCGTGAGCTTCGTTGATCGCTAGCTGTAAATTCTCGGCATTAAATTCGTTATTACGAACACGCAAAGAGTAGCGAGGCTGACCTGCGTAAACTGCGTCTGCACCGTAGGCAAAAGCGTAACGCATGTTTTTTAAGCTGCCAGCAGGTGACAGTAATTCTGGTGTAAACATCAAAGCTCCGGGTCTGAGTCGAATCATTGAGGAAGGCTGCGAGCAGCACAATAAGGGCGCGCATTTTACGCGGAGAGAACAGGGCTTGCAATGCTTTTGGCTAAAAAATCACCAACCAATTAATAAGTACTTGAAACTATGTTAATGGTTGGTGAATGAGGTAAGTAATTGTGAGGACTTAGCTGGTTAATTCGCCGCCTAAGGCTGCGATAAGATCAGGGATCATTTTAGTCAGTTCGCCACTGGTTAGGGCGAAATCGGCATCAAATCGAGCGGCAACATCACTTTTATCAATGTCTTCGTTTTGCTCAGTGATGGTATCGGTAAACTTAACGCCTTTAATGCTCATGTCTTCGCTAATTAAAAAGCGAATAGAATCAGCCCAGGTCAGCTCTAGTTTAGTCACGAACTTGTCGGCATCTAGGTGTACTTTGATTTCATCGCTGAATAGGTCTTGCTCTTTACAACGAATAATACCGCCGCCTTCTAGCGCGCTGCGCAGTTCGGCTTCTTCACCTAGTTCAAAGTTAGCTGGAATGGCTTTCTCGTTTAGCCAATCAGTCATGGTCACATCTGCTTGGTTGGCTAATTTAATCGGGGTAACCGGTAAACTGCCTAAAGACTTACGCAATAAAGAAATCACTTCTTCGGCCTTTTTGGCGCTACCTGCGTCAACAGCGATTAAGTTGTTATCTGGGCTTACCCAAGCGTAAGTTAGGCTAGTGCGAGAAAATGCGCGCGGTAATAGCGTCATCACAATTTCTTCTTTTAGTGCGTCTTTCTCAGCTTTTTTAAGCGGGCGCTGCTGCTCTTGCTCAATTAACTCAACTTTGTCGGCTAAGGTATCGCGAATCACCGATGCCGGTAGCATCTTTTCTTCTTTCTTGGCACATACCAGGTATTCGTTACCGATAACGTGAGTAAAGCTTTGGCCAAATTTACCCATTGGCGTTACCCAACCAAATTTGCTGATGTCTTGGCTTCCGCAAGGGCTAAAGCTTAGCTCGTCTAGCGTAGCGTCTAGCTTTTCTGGTTCAAGTTCCAGTTCGTTGGTAATTCGGAACAGCATTAGATTTTTAAACCACATAACGGAATAGCTCTTTGATAAATTAGGGGCGCTATTCTACCAAAACTGATTGACTTGTCAGGCGGCAATGTTGGTTTTTTTGAGGCGCTGAATGTGGACTTAAAATTAATCTTGGGGCTTTAACAAGAGCGGTAAATCAAAAGCATGGCTTATTGTGCTTTCTTGTACGCCTTTAAAGATGCCGTAAATGTATATTTTCTAAATGTATTTGATCTTGAGAGAGCAGAGTAATCTACCTATTATCAATATATTAGCGCCAGGTTGCAGAGTGAATTAGTGAATAACTACGCCGTCGAATCTTGCCGCTATTGCTTAGTGCTAATTGAGTAAACAAAGGAGGTCATTTGCCTAAGGTATTTGTGTTTGGAACCTTGAAAGAAGGATTCCCTAACTATCGGTCGAATAGCGGCGTTCGATTTCGGGGTGAGTTTGAAACAATTGAACGTTACCCTTTGTATCTTGTGGGAGAGCGCTATTCACCTTGGTTAGTTTTGCAAAAAGGTTCAGGAAGTCGAATTTCAGGGCAGGTATTTCAAGTCTCTGATAAAGCACTCGCTGTAATGGATAAATTGGAACGTATTACCGAGCCAGATGGCTATAACAGGGTTGAGATGTGTGTTCGTTGTAAGGTTAGCAATAACCCGTTTGTTGTATATGCTTATGGTAAACCTAGAGAGCAGGTAAACCCTAAGGACGTTAAACGAGAACTAACGGGCGAGTACTCGGCTGAGGATGCTCAGCTTTACCGTCGCCGTTCTTCTTAGCGCTTGGTTTGGCATAGGGCAGAGTGAGTGAGGTTCTTTATACTTTGTCTAAGCGATAGTGCTGCCACTAGCGATTAACCATTCTATGTTATTCAGGAGTAGCTGCTTGTCTACAGTCATTCTGCAAGGCTTTATCATAGTTAGCGACGCCAATCTTGAAACGGTAAAATGTGCGCTGATTCATCACAAACAACTCACCTTAGCCGAAGAAGGCTGTTTGGTGTTTAGGGTTGAGCCTGATGAGATTAATCCGAAGCAATTTAATGTGTATGAAGTGTTTATTAACCAAGCTGCATTTGACTGTCATCAAGCTAGGGTTAAAGCCTCTTATTGGGGTGAGGTAACCAAAGGTGTTGAAAGGCATTATCAGATAACCACTGCCTAAGGTAAAATTGAAAGCCTTACTTCGAGACTGCGCAACGCGCTGATTTATAAAAAAGGCCTCAAACAGAGGCCTTTTTTTGTTACTTAGTTTTTGCTTCTTACTGCTCGATCAATACCGCTTCATCTAGCATAAAAGAGCTTCCGCTAGCGGGGCCAAAGAAGTGCAGGGCGGCTTCTTTTAGGGTGCCTGTATAATTAAGCGTAAACTGGCTGCTAAGTGGCGACCATGCCGTGGTGCCAGTTACTTGATCAAGGCGTACCCAGTGGTAACCGCTGCTATCTTGGTAGTAAAGGCGGGTTTCAATTTTATCTGAACCTGATGCCATGCGAACCCAAGCGTCTAATTGGTAGGTAGCGCCGTTTTTAAGTTTAGTGGTGATTAGCTGTTTAGGGCCGTGATACCACTCGGTTCGCTTGCTACTAGATAGCCCATAGTTACCTAAATAGGCAGTATCTGTAACGCGAGTAGTGGCCGAATATCCCGACTGCCAACTCGCAGCGTTGCCTGATTCAAAGCTACCATTACCTAATAGGTTGACAGGCTCTTGAGGCGGAATGTCTGCTCCTAAGCTGACTACCGACACTTGGTCTAAATAAAACTCGCGACCTGCTTCTGGGCCATAGAACATCAAATAAGCTGACTCGATGCTGGTGGAGCTAGACAAATCTAACTCTGCAACAAACTCGCTCCATTGCTCACCGTTCATCGCGCTTTTGCCAAGACTTATGAAGCGGAAGCCATTGTTATCGGTAATTGCTAAGGTAGCCTGAGCGGGTTGAGAGCCTGTGCCTAGCAGTTTAACCGAGCCTTTAATTTGATATTTTTGCCCCGGTGTTAGTTCCTTGCTTAAGTAAATAGCAGGACCCGCATAGTTTTTCGTTCGCCCATGCGAGCGTAAACTGTATTCGCCAGTTGCGCGGGCCATCGCCGATTCGCTCACTTGTGAATTGTACTGACCAAGCCAAGGTTCTAATCCTTGTTCAAAACTGGCATTACTTACCAAGTTGCCTTCAATCTCTGGCACTGGATTGATGGGATCGGCTTCTTCACCGCCATTAGGATTTTGGTTTACTAAGCTAACTTGGTCTAAGTAGAATTCACGGCCTACTTCTGGGCCATAGAACAATATATAAGCGCCTTTTAAGTTTGTGCTAGTGGTTAAATCAATAGTGCCTTCAAGCGTTACCCAACCGTCTGGGTTAATCATTGTTGCGCCAATTGATTGAAAACGATGTCCGTTTTGGTCTTCTACCGACAGCGTGGCGTTTAGTTTTTGACTGCCTTCACCAAGCAGTTTTATCGCTGCTGAGTAATTGTATTTTTCACCCGCTTGTAATTTGTTGCTTAACTGAAACGCCGGGCCTGCATAGCTGTATTTACGATCGTATGAACGTAAGCTTTTCTCACCGGTAAAACGACGTACATCGTTAAGGGCTATCGCTGAATCATATTGACCAAACCACGGCGTTAAGCCTTCTTCAAAGCTAGCGTTAGTGATGATGTTGTCGTCGATAACCGGTACTGGGTTAATTGAATCTGGCACTATCGGTTCTACCGGATCAACAGGGTCAACGGGGTCTACCGGATCAACAGGATCGACAACCTTAGAAGGATAGAAGGCGGCCATTTGTGCAGAAATTTGGTTTACCGCTAAGGCTGAGTCTGCGCTGTTAGAGAAGGATGCGTCTACCCCGCAAGGTTGGTTCTTACAACTGGCAATGCGTGGATTAGAGAATACATCTACCGATGGCGCATTATATAAGTGAGCGTAAGCCATAATAGTGGCAAAACTATAATCTACGCCGTGGCCCATGCCGTATGGGAAAACCCCACCAGCGGTGTCTTGTTTGCGGTCGTGGGCTAGGCCCATATTGTGGCCAACCTCGTGAGCAAAAGTTGCCCCACCGCAGTTAGAGCCTGAGATAGAGTACATGTAGTTTTTGAACCAATCGTTCATTTTCCCATTACTACCAGTACCAACATAACCTAAACCACAAATGCCTCCCGTGGCCTTGGTTAGCATGGCCACTACATCAGCGCCATATTCGGCGCGCAGCTCTTTTACTTGGGCGTTATTTACTAAATTGTCTAAGGCTGTTCCATCTAACGCGGTAGCATTTACGCCGGTAAATTTTTGTTGGTGTACTAAACGCATTCGAACACTCATGTTACTGGCTTCGTATGCTGAGTTGCTATACGCGACTATTTGGTTGATGTAGGTTTCTATCGCACCGCGGCGGTCAACTTCTGCTGCATCATCGTAAAGCACCATTACATCAATGGTATCTAGTGCCAGCGCTTGGTTAGCGCTAAGCGCAATAGTGCAAGTTAATGCTGCACCTGAGAGTGATTTTAACCACGATGACTTAATTGTTTTCTTCATCTCATTTCCTTTGATTGGCCACTAAGCTCGCGGCATCCTTGCTGTGTAAGTAGGTTTTATTGTTGTTATTTAGATTTCTGGTGTTGGTTGCAGATGGTTGTTTGGATTTGGCACGATGTAATCAGGTTTAGAAAAGTCTTGTAGATTGTGTAAGTCAGTCGCCGAGGCTATCCACCCGTCGGCGTTATTGCTCTCTATTACGTATGACCCTTGCGGTGTGGTGACATTGCCAAAGGTGCCATGTTCGCCGTGGGTGAATACCACTGAATAACTATGTCCATCAAGGTCAAGTATCTTGCCAGTAATTGTTCGGTCACCGTTTTGGTGAAATTCTACTTGGGTACCTAATACTTCAAAGTGTTGATCTATTTGTGGAATATGCAGGTCAAATTGTTTGCCATCGGTAATAGATGTGAATGCTAATGAGTTGAGCTCAAAGTACGCTCGATTTACTCGAGGATCCTCAATGTCCTGATAATCACTGGGAACACCTTGTTCTGAACCGCGCCATAGTGTTAGGTCTGCGGTCTCGGTAATGGCAGACGGTGGGACGAGGCTAGGCTCGGCGATGTTTTCCGGTAATTTAGGCTGTTGTAGCCTTGTTTGAGAATGCGATGCCTCATTTGCGCTGGGTGGGGTTGGTTTGGGTTGAGTAACGGTTTCTACTAAGGAATTGTCTGGGTGTAGGTGATGGACTTGTCCTGATTGGCGGGCGTTAGAGCTAATGTAATAAACGCTGCCACAAACCACTGATAAAACAATATAATATGATAATTTGTTAAGGCCCATAAAAACACTCCTTGTGCTACTTTAATTTGGGTGAATCGATAGATGATTGCGATTATATATTTTGCTGAAAAACGCTCAGAAGGTGACGTGTCGGTTAGTCACTTATATGCGTAAATCTAGAATAAAAAATCATGTTGGTTTCTCGTTTTTGTCAAATGTAAACCACCGTGATGGCTACATCATCAAAAGAGCAAAAACTCTACATCTTAACCACAATTCTATTTTTACAGTTGGTTATGAGTTAATTGAGCGAATAGTAAATAATATTAAGCCTATTTTCCAGAGACTTTTACAAAAAATATAGCATCTGCTGATGTTTTGTATTTATGCATTTTAAATCGGCTTTTAGGAAATATTGAAGCGTATCGCGCTAGCTACCTTGTAAAGTAGCGAGCTCGGTAAATAATTGTAGCTGGCGGCGATTATTTCTCTTATGTTTTGTTATTCACTTTAATGAATTATTTCTTAGGGCTATTTTTGCTGTGGCAGGTTTTGCAAAAATGCAGTGAATACCTAGGGCGGCTTGCTGGTTTGGCGTAAACTAAGTTGGTTAAGTGCATTATTAACCTCGTTGTTGTTGGAGATATTTATGAGAAAAATTGTTTTGGCGTTTGCCTCCTTGCTGTTTATATCAACGTCACATGCTGAATTAGCTAATTTGCCTTCGCAGTTAAGTATCGAAAACGTGAAAGAAGTTAAACAAGGCCTTTTGGTTGCAGTGTTACCTGCACCTAGCATCAATAGTTGTCCCGCAAGCCAAGGAGGTTTGTATTTGCTCAGTGAGCATCCGCAGTTTGAAGAATACTCTTTATTGCTCACTCAATTGGCTGGTTCAGGTAAGAAAGTAAAACTGGAAGCCCAAACCCGTCAATATAATAGCTTTTGTGACATCTCCACTATTACCCCAGTACCGTAAGCCTTAACTGAAGCAGCATCACAGAGTCAAACTGTCATCTGGTTATGGCTTCTGAAAACCTGAAAACCAGTACGCGTAGATAGGTGTTAAGCGAATCATTTGCGATTTTGTTAACACCTTGTGATCTATGTCGGGCATGAGCAAGTAGAACACGATCTAATTCACACTGCGATTTTTCCTAATTACCCATAATGATTAATCTATGAACAGAAAGTGAAGCAAGTGCTTTGAACTCTTTTACTAACGCTGCGGGATTAACACTCCGCAAAGCCGAGCAAAACGATTACGAAGAAATTGGCGATATTTGGCTTGCTGCCAGTTTGCGCGCACATGATTTTTTGCCCGGTAAATACTGGTGGGAGCGACAAGATGCGCTGCAGCGTTTGTACCAATTTAAATCTGAGGTTTGGGTTGCCGAAGTGGCAGGACAGGTTTGCGGCTTTTTAGCACTGATGGACGAAAAGCTCATCGCATTATTTGTGTCGCCAAGTTGGCAACGTAAAGGCATTGGCTCACAGCTATTAGAACTAGCCAAGAGTTTGCGTTCGCGCTTGGTATTGCATTTATTTGCCGATAATTCAGAAGCTTTTTGCTTTTACTTGCGCCATCGTTTCGAGGTAGTGTGGAAAAGGCCAGAGCGTTATACCGGATATACTCTGGTTCACATGGGTTTTAATTTACAACCGGCTTTGGTAGAACCAGTGCCAACGCCTTAACGCTGGCACTGATGTTAGCACTTACTTACCGTATAAGTTCTCGAAGCAGTAATTGGTGGCTTCAACAAAGCCCTCAACACTGCCGCAATCAAAACGTTTCCCTTTAAATTTATACGCCATTACACAACCATTTTGTGCCTGGGTTAACAGCGCATCGGTTAATTGAATTTCGCCATTTTTCCCTGGTTTGGTATCGCGAATTAAGCTAAAAATATCGGGAGTAAGAATATAGCGGCCTATTACCGCAAGGTTAGAGGGCTCTTCGCCTTTGGCGGGTTTTTCTACCATTGAAGTAACACGAAATAAGTCATCTCGTAAGGCTTCACCTTCAATGACCCCGTATTTATGAGCCTCTTCAAGGGGCACCTCCATTACCGCAATAATTGAGCAACGGAATTGTTCGTAGAGTTTGGTCATTTGGGCCAATACGCCACCGTCATCACCAAAACATAAATCGTCGGCTAACACTACGCCAAAAGGTTCTTGGCCAATCAGTGTTTCGCCACAAAGAACCGCATGGCCTAATCCCATCATTTTCTTTTGGCGAGTGTAGGTACAGTTAACATTGTCGACCAGATGGCGGATTTCTTTTAAATACTCTTCCTTGCTGGTGCCTGCAATTTCGTTCTCTAACTCATAACTAATGTCGAAGTGGTCGGCAATCGCGCGTTTACCTCGACCGGTAATAAAAGCCATGTCGCTCATATCTGCGGCAACCGCTTCTTCTACGCCGTATTGCACGAGTGGCTTGTTTACAATAGGAAGCATTTCTTTCGGCATAGATTTAGTGGCCGGTAAAAAGCGGGTACCATAGCCAGCTACGGGAAATAAACATTTCTTTATCATGGTCATTGGAACTCCTTGTAACCTTACATTCTTAATGAGTGCGGGTTTATTAACATCTACTGTTACCCAGCAAGAGCGATGCCAGCAAGCGGCCACTATAGTGCTAAGTGTTTGTTTTAATGATAAATGATAGATTTTCCTTTGATATCACTTAAGGGTTACTCAGGTTGTGTTTGCACCTTGTTGGTGCGAAATAGATGAATGCATCATTAGCTTGCGTTAAAAGCGAGCATTGATGCCGGATGACCCGCCTTGCGGTTTAGAGATAGGTGTTGCTTTAAGTGCAATCAATTTGATTAAAGGTCTTTTTATACAGTCACTTATGATTGTGCAGCGAATCGAGTTTGATTATTGAGTGATTGGCACAGTAATTGGAAACGTTCTTAGATGAGAATCAAAAGCCATTATTGAGGACCCTACATGGATGAACTCGAGCAGCTGCTTACTAAAATCTACGGAACAGAACTAGACACAAACTTAGCCCAACAAATCTTGAGTAAAGTGGAGCGGGTTAAATCAAGCTTTCCTCGTTATCAAGCATGGTCTGAGCAAGACCTCATTCTCATTACTTATGGCGATAGTGTGCTCAGCAAGGGTTTAATGCCTTTGCAAAGTTTGCATCAATTTTTGCGGGAATATCTAACTGGCTTAATCAGCTCAGTACATATATTGCCGTTTTTCCCATTTAGCTCAGACGATGGCTTTTCTGTCATCGACTACAAACAAGTGAATTACAACCTTGGCGATTGGAGTGATATTGCCACACTTAACCAAGATTTTGAGCTTATGTTTGATTTGGTTATGAATCATTGCTCGCGCCAAAGCTTGTGGTTTAACGATTTTGTGAATGGGTCGGGCGAGGGCAAAGACTACTTTGTAGAGTCTGATCCGAAGCTAGATTACAGCGCGGTAACCCGCCCTAGAACTAGCCCTCTAATTGTGGATGTGTATACGCGTGAAGGTTTGAAACACGTTTGGGCAACCTTTAGTGACGACCAAATCGACCTAGACTTCTCTAATCCAAAAGTGATGTTAGCCTTTCTCGATATTTTTATTTACTACTTAGAACAAGGTGCGCGATTTGTACGCTTAGATGCGGTGGCCTTTGTATGGAAGATACTGGGTACCAACTGTATTCATTTACCGCAAACTCATTCAGTAGTGAAGTTGCTGCGCTGGGTTATGCAGCAGTTGGATCCCAACTTGGTATTGATTACCGAAACTAACGTGCCTCATCAGGAAAATATCAGTTATTTTGGCCAAGGTGACGAAGCGCATATGGTTTACCAGTTTGCACTGCCACCCCTGTTATTACATGCCTTAAACCGTGGTAATGGACACTACCTTACGGCTTGGGCGCGTGATTTAGTCGCGCTGCCTAAAGGTTGTAACTATTTTAACTTTGTTGCATCGCACGACGGCATTGGCGTGAGAGCGGTAGAGCAAATCATACCTAAGCACGAAATTACAGATTTAGCGGAATCGGTGCACAACTTCGGTGGTTTTGTGAGCATGAAGTCGAACGGCGACGGCACTCAAAACCCTTATGAATTGAATATTTCATTATTTGATGCCCTGCAAGGTACCCGTACTGGTTCAGACCAATGGCAAGTAGAGCGCTTTTTATGCAGCCAAAAACTGCTGTTGAGTTTGCAAGGCATACCGGGAGTGTATATTCATAGTTTAACCGCTACGGCTAATGACCATACCTTGGTTGAGCAAACTGGCCGCACTCGCTCGATTAACCGCCATCGCTGGCAGCGTGAAGAGTTTGAAGCATTGCTTGCTCAAGAGCACAGCTCGCAAGCCCAAGTGTTTCAACGCTATCGAGACTTATTGGCCTTACGTAAAACCATTGGGGCTTTTCATCCTGAATCGGCTCAGCGGGTTTATGACTGTGGCGATGCCCTGTTTGTATTACAGCGAGGCGATGCCCCAAGAACTGCAGACGACGGCGCCAAGCGCAATGGCTTGTTGGCCGTGTTTAACTTGACCAAATACCCACAACAAATAGAGCACTACGCGCAGCTACCACAGGCTTATCAAGCTGAGTGTGAAGACTTACTCAGTGATGAAAAAGTGATACTGGCTGAGCATAAGCTCAAACCTTATCAGGTGCTGTGGTTAGTGCTAGATTTGTAAATTGGTATACCAATAGTTGTTTCTTTACTATTGTGTTGCTTAATTTTTTCATTCTTTTTGTTTGTTTTATAAGGTTTTTATGCTTTATTGAATCTTTTGTCAAAGATGAGAGATTTGTCTACAAAAAGATAAATTTCACTCTTGATTGGTTCACCAATTTGCTGTTTAATCCGCCATTGTTCTTTTGCCTTATTTTACTTTTAAAGTATTAAAGGCCTAAGACTTCGCAAAACGATTTCTGCAATTTATGTATAAGGATATGCAATGAAAAAAGCAGCATTAATTGGCCTAAGTTTGTTGGCATTTGGCGCCAATGCATCTGATGCTCCTCGAGATTTTTACGTAGGTCTAAACTTACTTCCTACCGGTACAATTGACATTGACGCACTGAGTCAAGATCTTGATTTAGGGGCGTCGTTCGCTTTCGGTAAGCGCTTCGATTTAGATGGCGGTTGGCTTATCGACGGCGAAATCGAATACCTATATATGGGAAGCAACACGATGAGTAATAATGGTCTTAGCATGGAAACAACTGGTTCAGGCTTGTCGTTAAATGTAAAACCTACTTACAAGTTTTCAGATAGTGGCTTGTACCTAGCTGGATTGGTCGGTGTAGGCTCATATAGCGTAGAACTTGAAGTTAGAGACTATCAAGGCTCTAATAAAGCTGAAGATGATGGATTCGGTTTTACCTACGGTCTTGAAGCGGGTTACGATGCAAACAGATTCGGTTTGGCGCTAGGCTATAAAAATGTTGCTGCAGATATAGATAGTCTATCAGTTGATTACTCTAGCTTTTACTTTGGCGCTAAATACAAGTTCTAGGCTTGGGCTTAGCTTAAAATATTTAGCTAAATAAAAAACCAGCGCCAAGCGCTGGTTTTTTAGTTTAAGGATGATGGTTGCTTATGCGGCTTTGGTCACTTCAAAGCGCTCTACCAGTTGATGTAGGCGAATAATCGAGTTTTTAACCAAGGTCGTTCGGCGAGTTAGTTGCTGTGATGATAGCTCTAAGGAAGAGGTCGTCACTTGAGCCTGCTCGGCAGTTTCGCTATGCCGCTCGCTGTTTCCGGCAATCAGGTTAATGGTGTTAAACATGCTTTCCACTGCGTGTTGCAGTTCTTCGCTACGTTGGCCGGAATCGAGTAGGGCAGAGCTTTGGTCAACATTTTTAACGCCTTGCTCCATGTAGTCCACTGCGGTCTCGGTTTGTGAACGCAGCTTACCCATGGTGTTACCAATGTGGTTGGCCGCTTCCGATGTTCTTGTGGCAAGGTGCCTTACTTCATCGGCGACCACCGAAAAACCTCTGCCGTGTTCACCTGCGCGGGCTGCTTCAATGGCGGCGTTTAAGGCCAGTAGATTGGTTTGTTCTGTAATACCCGTAATCAGTTTAACAATGTCTTCAATCTGCTTCATTTCGTTGTTTACGTGGTTAACACTTTTGGCTGACGCCTCAACTATTCGTTTGATCTCTTGGGTATTTTCTACTGCATGTTGGTATTCAGTTTCGGCGCTTTCAACCATATTGCTCATTACTTGTTGAAGGTTTTCTGCTGATTGAGTGGCTTTGATAATTTCGCCTTGTTGGTGTTGAGCGAGATTAAGCAATGAATCGATAGAGTTTGATGTTTGCTGGGTGCAGTTATCTACCGCTCCACAGCGGCGGAGCATTGAGCTACTTACTTGTTTTACTTCATTTGAAGCATAGATAATACCACCTACTACGCCTTCTAGATTATCAATAAAGCTATTGATCCAGCGGCCTAGGTCGCCGGTTTCATCGGGTCGAAACCTGCTGGCATCTAAGCGGCGTTTTAAATCGCCATCACCTTCGGCAATGGTTTGAATGACACCACTCATTTTCTCTAAACGCTTGGCTAAAGGTGCTGCAACAATTTGCTTAAACGCTAGCCAGCTAAGGGCTGAAAACAGCAACAGTAAACCGGCCAGTTGATTCACGCTTAAGCTGAATTGATTGGCGATAACTAGCGGCGGCACAATGCTAAACAGAGAGCTAAGCAAGTATTTATTACTTAACTTGTGGCTGAGTGAGCGATGACGATAGACTTCTTCCAAATCGGCTTCACACATCATGCCCCACACATCGGGTGAACCGCGTAGTTGGAAGGTTATGCCTTTACCTACCACGGGGATGTGGCGGTAATCAGAATAACCGGGGTAATCAATGAATAAATTGCTGCCATTCTTGATGGTTTCACGCACACCGGGATGTAGGTCTTTAGTGGCGGGATCGGTAAAACGGATCTCAAACTCAGTATGCTTAGCCACTTTTACTGTCCCCCAATCGGTACTTACGCCCGATTTAAGGTTTTCGCCGTGAGAAAAGGTGTTGTCTTCAAATCGGGAGCGCGATAAAGCGATGCCTGGCTTTATAGAGCGGTCGAAGTTTGCATCAACCATAAAGATGTAGTTATCGCCAGATTCGCTATAAATATGTCCGGCTTCACGTTGAATCAAGTCACCTAACACATCATTAGGTACCCGTCCGCATAAGCAACCGGCAATTTGGCCATTCACCTCTAGGGGTTGGTAAAACATTAAGGTGACTTGGTCATGAAATTTTGAGCTAGATGCGCCAGGAGCAAGTGTGCGTGGATCTTGATAAGGTCCGTGCAGAAATTGTTTTGCTATACCTTGCTCTAGGGCTTGTTTACTGGCGGCTATTTGTCCAGTGTGAGGTTGGAAGCTGCTAGCGGTAACTTTACCCTGTAGGTCTACGATAAATAGCTCCGAAAAATCGTTGTTTCGGCTTAGCAGCTGAGACAATACTTCGGGCTGTTGTGCTAGCGGTTTGGTGGCCAAATAAAACATGGCGTCTTGTAAGAAGTCCCATTGAGTATTTGCCCAACTATGCAGCAGTTTTACCCGCGTGCTAGAAATGCTCTCAAAGGTTTGCTTTAGCTGTTCTTTACGTTCTCTATTTAGCCAACATGCTTTACGCATGGCCAGTTTTCCGGTCTGTCCAAATATGGGCAACCAGTGTTTTTCTTGTGATGTTAAATGCATTGAGCCTAAGTCCATTTATATTATTTTTGCATGGTTAAGCAAAAAATATGCCTTTGCATCCATTTGGGGCTCGTTAGTGGTGATAGTGGGGTTGATAGATTTTCATGTGATACTTTTAATATACACTTCGAACTGTTTTGGTGCCTTTGTTTTATCGTGGTGCAATAAATGAGGCTTCGGTTAATGCTCGCACGCTAATTTATCAGTATGCAAAAGCTAAAGAGTTTTAAGAGTGTGACGTGTATAGGCATTTATACTCGGCTGATTTAACAGTATTTTGATATATTGGTTTACCAATTTTATTGTGTGTACTTATTATGACCGCACTGACTGTTTTAGGCCTGATTGCTGCCGCTTGCACTACTTTTTCTTTCGTGCCACAAGTATTGCAGATTATTAAAACCAAAAATGTTTCAGGTATTTCCTTGTCGATGTATAGCATTCTAACTACAGGTGTGGGTTTATGGATGTTATACGGTTTCTTGATTCAAGATTTGGCTGTGTTTGTAGCTAATGTTATTACTTTCATTCTGGCTTCTTGGGTGCTTATTTTGACTATTATTCAACGTGTTAGAGCAACTAAAAACCAATCAAAGCGCTAGTCTGCTATTGCTTTCGCAATGCCGACGGTGAGGCTGACTACACTTAAAAGGTTTTAGGTCGTTTACCGTGGCGAGTGAGTTACAGGCTTTAAGCATGCAAATAGCATGAAGGGGAGTAAGTGAGAGCGTGGATAGCGAGTGTTTTAGTTTGTCTTAGCCTACACTCTATGGCTGAAACAGAAGTAAGCATTATTGGTGATATAGGTACTATCAGCAACTACCAACAGCTGTTGGAACTGAAAGGTGGTGATCCTGCAAACATCACCGATTACCGTTCTGCTGTTTCTGATCGAGCAACAGTGAGCTTATTGTTGATGGTGCAAGCGCTGAGTTTAAGTTCGTTAGACCATTCATTAGTATTTACCTATTCCCCTAACACAGGCCGTAGTCTTCGCGAAGTAAAAAAGGGAAGTGTGGCCGTTTATCAATCTGATATTTGGGAGAGTGAGTTTGATACAAGCACTTATAAGTCGCGGGCAGTTATTGCTAAAAATACCTTTGAGAAAGGCTTTTATGTAAAACAAGGTTCGGCCTTACTTGAGCAAGATCTAAAGATTGAGCAGCTTCTGGACTCGCAGGTGGCACTTGGTAAAACCTGGTATCAGGATATTGCGCAACTTGAGCAAATTGGTTTTACTAAAATTAAGAAGCTTAATCGGAATCAGTCATTGTTTGGTTTGTTGAGTAAAGAGCGAATTAGCATTGCCTTTCTAGAGTTTCCTAATAATTCTGAGTTAGCCATTTATGATCAATATGGCGTGTTTTTACCTATCCCCAACTACAAGGTTAGTTTTACTCAAAGCCGTCATTTTATGGTGTCGAAGCAACATCCTAGCGGCAAAAAGATTGCCGAAGCCATTGATCAAGGCTTAGACATTTTGTTTAGTATGGGTTTGGTACAAAAAGCCCTAGAGCAATCGGGAGTTGCACAAAAGCGGGTGAAAAACTGGCAAGCGCTTACTCAAACAGGGGAATAGCGCTGCTTGTTGACAGCGCCATAAAAGAGCGATTAGAAACAGGTTTTACTGTAAGAGGTAAAGCGAGGGTTATCACCGCTTACATAGGCGCAGCCATTTTTAACATCGAATACCATCGCCTCTACGGTAACAAAGTCTTTACCCTGATATTTAGAGAGGTTAATCGGCTTTTTGTTAAACAACCACTGCATAGATTCAACACTGAGCTCAGGAGAGTAATCTAAGAAAGAGAAGACGGCTTGCTCACGAGCGAAGGTATTAAAGAAAGCTTGATTCGCTTGAAAGCTACCCATGTTGTCTAGCATGGTTTGTTTAAACTGCTCGGTATGATTAGCATGGCCGATACCACGTTCATTACCGCTAAGCAGTTCCATACCGTCGGCATGGATACGAATAGCGGCGTGGTTACCTTGGTCATCAGCTAGAGTGAAATTAAGCGGCGTAATGCTAGTGTACCCTTCAATGGTTGTAATAAAATCTTGAATAGATTTAGCGCCAGTAGCAGCGGCAAATATTGCATCGGTAGAGACTAAGTTACTGCGACCTAAACCATCTTCGCCTGCGGTTACCCCTAAGAAATTAATCACAATGCCTACATGTTTGCCCATGCCTTGAAAGTGAGCACCATCGGTAGGTAAAAACATCACGTCATCCGTTTTTACTATGGTGGTATTCGCGCTTAACGCCGCTATAGCTAAATCGTTAGTTTGGCCAACGATACCATTGTTAAACGCTACTGTGGTGCAGCCATTCATGTCTTTGACCGCTTGCTGTTGTTGCATCGATTTAATGATTTTTTGGTTCACCGCCCAATCGGTCATGCTGGCTTCAGCAAATAGTTGTTCTACTGGTACGCCTCGGATAACGGCTTGTTGCTCCATCATTGCGGTGTACTCAGGGGCTATTTTTCGGTTGTTTTCTACCGCAACTTTAAAGCTATTTACGATATGTTGAGGCGCTTGCTCTCGCGGTTGTGTCGCTAAGTAAACCGCCAGTTGTTGGTTCGATTTCCCGGTGAAGTCTGCCACCTCAACAGTAGGCTGTGCAGTTGTTCGCTGAGCATTAAAGTAAGGTAAATCGTCGCCCGGTTTGTTAGCCGCTAAAGCAAGGTTAGCAGCCGACATGAGCAATATTGCTGCGCTTGCTTTTAGTGTATATGAAGGTAGATATTTCATTGTGTTTGCCTCAGTTAGTTCGGTCTGATTTGTTAACTTAGGCTTAGCTTAACAAAGCCTTTTTCTATATATTGGAAGAGTGACAAGGCAATATTACGGATTATGGAATGCCAAATTTAGACAGTGAAGGCTACGAGTTTTTTGGTTTAAAAGACGCTGAAATAAGAGGTATGTTGATTGAGCGAATCGAGTTTTTAATGGCCAATTTGTCATGGTCGAAAAAAACCTTGGCCGATAAGGCCGGTTTACCCACGAGCTCTGTATATACCAAGCTAGACAGAGAAAGCACTGGCCAGCTAACGTTTTTAGATATGTGTGCAATAGCAAAAGCGATGGATATCAGTGTGATACAGCTTTTACCCCTAACTGCCGCCGAGCGCTTGGCGGGTGGCAAACCGCCAGCAAAAGCGTCTATGTTGAAAATGTGGGATGTATTGCTTTCGCGCAGCGCCGAAGAACTGGAAGTGATTTATCAAATAGACAAATTGTTACATGCTAAAAAAAGCTGAGGCTCAGCAGCTGTTTGTGTTTGGTGGATACAAACGACTCCCCCAGTAAAACAGCATGTGGCGCTATTCTGCGCAGCAAAAGGCTAGGCAGCAAAACCTGGGTGAGTAAATAGATTTAGTTTGTTGAACATTGCGGTTAAATGCTTATTTGTTTCAAACTGAATACCCACTCGCAAGGTATTAGAGGCGCTATGCTGTTGGCTCTTGATTTGACCATTTAACACAATTGGCTTTTCTGGGGTTAGTGGAAAGCGCAAAATGAGTTGTACAAACACCATACTTAAGCGATGTTGGTTTGCAGGTGCGGCCACCTCAATTCGACAGCCTCCTTCAGATAAATCTAAGACCACGCCTTCAAGCTGCTGTGTAATATCTTCGGGCAAGGTATTGGTGTCTTGTTGCTCGCTCACAAGTACCGGTAGGTGAGTGCTAATGCGGCTATTGCTGCGTAAGCTAAAAAACTCGATTTGCTGTGGATATTGAACAAACAGCAAAATCTGAGGCTTTTTATTTAAAGTAATTACCTGGGTTTTGAACGCTACACATACCCCTACGTCGCCTTCAGCCATCATTCTTACCACACAGCTTTTACCTTCAAAAACACGCTGCATATTTTCTGCATACACTTGCTGGGGGATAGAAAAGGCAAAATAGCCACCCTCTTGGTAACCCACCAGTTTAGCTTTTATTCGTTGACTGTCGCCTGCAGATAGCTGTATGTCTACCATGGTACCCGGACGAAATTTAGTCAGGGTATTTACAATGGTCGCTCTGTCATTGGTGGTTTGTCGTTTACTCAAGGTGTGTTCCCCTCAAATGAAAGTGATGTGTGTTGCTTTGAGTTGGCTCCGCCTCTTTATAGAGTATTTCTTCAGCCATAAGCTCAACATCTAAGGCGAGCACACTGGCAAAAAAAGTAATGATAAGCGCAATGCGTTTACGGTTCATGCGAGCAACAGGTGATTAAGATAGGCGATAATTTTACAAGGCTCTCAAGCAAAAATTGATTTTTTGCGAATAGAGAGTGGTGCGATTTAAGTCACTAGGCGATATTCGGTACTTAGGTGATATTTACTACAGTGTCGAATTCAGCAGATTTCGATTTTATGTAGTCGAAGTAATGGCCTTGCTGTGCAGCGCTAGTGGTAACGCTTATTGGCGAAAAGAGCTTTGCGAATCAACAAAGTCAGCAACAATGAGCAGAAGAGGCTCATTGTTGCTGTTTAAGGACTCGCTAAATTGCTGAGTTAGCTTGTGTTATTGACAGGATGACTTGGTGATTTCAGCCGAGCCTAGATCATTCCCCTTATTTTGCCACGCATTAAGGCTACCGTTGCTTAAGTTTTGCCACTGAAAGCGAGAATCAGCGCTATAGGTATTATTAGTCCATGTAGTGGTAAATACAGCCCCGTCTTCACCATTTGACTGGGCACTACCGCTTAAGCCGTTAGAGATTAACTGGTTATTTCTTACTATTACATCAACCGTTTTATAGGCTCTGCTATCACGGTAGGCCGCGTTTACACTATGTATGCGTTCTGGATCGCGTTCGTTTGATTGATCGATTAACGCAATACCGCGATTGTTTCCTTGTAAGCAGTTTCCTTCAATCACAATGTCTCGAGCGGTGCCTACACTAATGCCGCCTCCCCATATCCAGCCTCGGGTATCACCAAATCCATTCCCGATAACGGTATTGTTGCGAATAACTGCGTCGTAGCTAATTTCATAGAAAATGCCGATGCCTACATTGTTAGCAACGTAGTTATCTTCAATAAGGGCGTTGGTACAGGTAATGTCGCACCACAACCCAAGCCCTAGATTGTCTACAACGTTAACGCCACGAATGATCACATCGTCTGCAGTAACAATTTTTGCCCCACCGCTGTGCCAGTTTAACTTGTAGCTCTCATTTACCGCAGAGAGGTTAGTATTGTTACGTGACAGTTCTCCGCCAATCATATGAATGGTTTTACCTGAGCCACCTAAACCTAGTGCAGCGTTATCTGTAGATTTAACATCGTTTAAGTAGGTGCCAGATCCAGCGTAAATACCGTCGCCAAAATTGTGGTGCACGTGAACGTTAGTTAGATGGGTATTGGTTGGTGAACCAAATATTTCTAACCAGCCATGGGTAGATAAATTGATGGCACCGTTGTAAGCACCAGGGCGATAATTTTTAACCCTTAAGTTCTTAACGGTGACATTTGATACTTCATTTCCTCTGCCAATAGTGATGGCTTTTTCAGTTATATGCTCACCATCTAACACGGTTCCTCCAGAATGCGCACCTGCGCCAATTAAGGTATCTCCTGTTTTAGGTTTGATTGACTGTTGAGTAAATCGACCTGCGGCTAAACAATAGGTTGTTCCGGCTGGGTTGGCATTGATCACCGATTGAATGCTAACGCCTGGGTCAATATTTACACCTTTTTCACAGGCGTGCGAAGTATCACTGGTGTTCACAACAAAGTTGTCGAATACAATATCGCCGTTAATGGATGGTGGCTTACCATTGGCGTTTAAATGGATTTGAACTGAAGATACTTGGCTTAAATCAAACTCTTCGTCATTAAGAATGTCTCGCTGAGCATCTACTTCGAAACGATTTAGTTTATCTGCAGTAAAGAGAGAAGCGCTGAGAGTTTTGTTCACTCGGCGTGTTCTGTTTTGATTATCGGTTAAGGCCATAGTAACGGTCATTTGTCCGTTGTTGATATAGCTTGTTGCTAGCTGTATATCTACAGACAGGCTTGCAGATCTTAAATCCTCTTGATTGGAAAGAGCACTTAAAGTGATGGTGTTTTCTGAGTTAGACCATTCTGGTTGAAGGGTAAATTTTCCTTGAGCAACGTTTTTATTGACCAGCGAAGAAGATCCCGTTTTTACCGACAGTAATGCGAGGTCGCTAGCATCGGAAAAATCAAAAAAGATTGGCATGCTGCCATCAAATACCATGTTAGGCTGATTGACTTCTGGGGCTTCTAAATCAGGTGCGCCTTGGTCGGGATTACCTTCATCAGGGTTACCTTCATCGGGATTACCTTGGTCAGGATTACCTTCATCAGGGTTACCTTCATCGGGATTGCCTTGGTCGGGATTACCTTGGTCAGGGTTACCTTCATCGGGATTGCCTTGGTCAGGATTACCAGGGCCCGTATCCTCGTCACCATTCGTTACCTCCACCTCAGAAACATAATAGGTTTCATCTTGATAACTGGTGGCACCAACAACGATTATTTCTATGCTTGAGCCTATAATTCCTTTTGCAGTGATCTGCTTTTTGGTAAATCCGTCAGTATTCTTAGAGAGAGGGATTTGTTCGCCACCATCTACTTTGTAGAATACATTAAGATAATCTGACGCTTCCATCTTAGCAGCATCACTACCTTCAATACTCATCGAGATATCTGCTGATGCAACACCGGAGATGTCTATCACGCCAGATGACCAATTTTTAGTTTCTTGGGAAATACTAAAACCAGGATCACTCCACGGCAGTGATGATTCAGGGGTGGAATCGGCATTGTTTAGTGTAAATTCACTATGGTTAATGTTCCACGCCGAGCCAGTGGCTGTAAGCCTTATTTTGTTGCTCCCCGCAGAAAGGAGCATTGGTTTATTCACCGTAACATAGCGTTGCCAGTCACCGGTTTGTGGAACACTTACCGAGTGCATGTTGACGCCATTTACAGAGACATCGAACTTACCACTATTAGCGATACTGGCTACTCGGTACCCGACGTCATAAGTGCCTGTTTGGGCTACCTTAACGTTGTACTCCAGCCAGTCTCCAGCATCTATCCAGCCAACATTCAATCCCCCTTCGCTTGAAGACTCAGTTTTAACACCAGACATCTGGCTGTATTCTTCGGCCTCTACTTTGCCTGGAATGGGATTGATCTCGCCAATGTCCTCAGCAGCATTAACTAATTTGAATTCGCTGTAGTTAAGATTCCAAGCGGCCCCTGTTGCTGACAACTTTAATGTATGGTTTCCAGCCGAGAGGTAGATTGATTTTGTTACTGTGACATATTTTTGCCAGCCACCTGTTTGTGGAACCGTTACGCTATGTACCTTGGTTCCATTCAACGCTACATCAAACTTCCCTCCGGCTTTTTTATTCGCCACGCGGTATTGCACATTATAAGTACCGGCTTTAACGACGTTAACGTTGTACTCAAGCCAGTCGCCAACTTCCACCCAACCTACATTTAATCCGCCTTCACTTGAAGGTTCGGTTTTTATCCCAGACATTGCGGTGTAGTCTTCGGCTTCTATTTTTGCCGATACCCCTAAGTCCGCTGCGAGTGAACTGCCATCGTTTAGCTCAAATTGTTGAAGTCCTTCCGCTGAACAAACTGGAGACAATACTCCAATGCTTATTAACGCCAGCAACGTTTTTCTAAAGGTCATTTCATTATGTCCCTGAATAGCTGTTAATAGTGAGCGGTAATTGCTTGCTAAGACGTTAGCCACGCCCCTCCAAATGCCTACTCAAAGTAAAAGTGGTTTGCTGTTATTAGATTTTATGCGGGCAGCACCATAGCATCTCGTAAACAAAGGCCAAGTAATAATAATGTTTATCATTGCCTTGTATAAAATATCGTACATTTAATATTTAAAAGTGTGATCGTAAATAACAAACTAGTTATTATATTGTATGGTTATTAATGGTAGATCTTGAAAACATCTATTTGCAGCAAGAATGATTTTTTAGTTGGTATATTTGGCGCGCTAGGGAATAACTATTTTTATTACCTAGCTGAAAGTGAATTTAATTACTTAGTGACACATTTAGCCAGAACATTCCGCTTAATCTAAATGACGTTGATAGCTGATGGTGGCGTTAAGTACTTCGCCGCTAGCTTAAGCAGTTAGAAGGGGGCAAATTTTGCCGTATGCGCATGCTCTAGTTTGTGTTTGAAGGTTTGAGGAGACCAGCACAGAGCAGGGTAGAAGCGCTAGTCAATGACAAGGAGATGCTCACTCAGCCTATGTGGTCAAGAGAGATAAATATGGATGGAGGTTGTTCTACTGGAAAGCTTGACCATCATAGTTACTTGTTTAACGCTGATTAATTACTCATGATTTTATTCACTTAGTGTCGAGTTATCATTTCGTTAATTACTGTTATTTTTAAAGGGTGATTAATTATATTGTTGTTATTTGATTTTAATTCTTTTGTTTTTGGCTTTATTTTTAAAACTTAATTCTATATTTTATAACTCGATTTCTTTAGTCGTGGCTTTTGTGATCTGTCGCTTATTGGCAACGCTTTAATAGTTTATACGTTTTGCCGTAACATTTAAAAGAATATGGAAATAGTGATATGCAAATAGTTAAAGGGATATTAACTCCGGTGCTTGTGATGTGTATAACCATTACTGGTTGTGGAGGTAGTGACGGGCAGCAGGCAAGAGAAAAAAATGCAAACCAAGCTCCCAGTATTACGCTTATCGGACCATCGTCTACATCCATTTCACTCGCGGAATCTTACTCAGAGCAAGGCGCTTTTGGCTTAGACCCTGAAGACGGCGATATTTCGGCAGATATAGTGATCGACAGTCGTCAAGTTATCGAGGGTAAAGTAGGCAGCTATAAGGTCTATTATAACCTTAAAGACTCCTCAGACTTACCCGCAGCAGAAGTACTTAGAACAGTTAATGTGATTAACGCTACCCCGCAAAATAGTCGTCCAACGATTGCTTTAACTGGGCCAGCCAATATGACGTTATTGCTTGGTGATAATTATATTGAGCAAGGCGCTATAGGAGCAGACAGAGAAGACGGCGACATTTCTAACGAGGTTATGATTAATGCCGACAACCTTAACTTAAGTACAGTGGGTGTTTACCAAGTTCGCTATAACCTTTTTGATTCTATGGGCTTAGCTGCTAGCGAAGTTATTCGAACAATCAATGTTGTTGCGGAACAAGCTAATCAAACACCAGTCATCTCGTTAGTGGGCTTAAGTGCAATTTCACTTAGCCAAAATACGGCTTACCAAGAACTAGGTGCTACCGGGCTTGATCAAGAAGATGGTGATATTTCCTCAGATATTGTTATCGATAGTACAGCCCTCAATACCGATGAGATTGGCACTTATATTGTTCGCTATGATCTTCAGGATTCTCAAGGCCTAAAGGCTGCAACTGTTATTCGTTCGGTTACCGTCACGGATTCAAATATAAACGTGGGCCAAGGTTACGCGTGTAATCTTGCGGTTTATGATTATTGCGAGGATAAGCAGCTTTCGGTCAGTGTGGCACCTGTTAACCTGAATGATGGTAATAAAACGGCGGAATTTAACTGGGGGCTATCGTCAAATGGTGCTGCTGTAAAAATGGGGAGATTTGTTAATGGTGATTACTGGGTAGCCCCGGCTAATGGCGAATCGAGCGTTACGATTACCAGTATGGCAGGAAGTGGCAATATTAGTGCTGATGCTGATCCTGTATTGGAATCTCTTGGCTTATTAAACGGCTCTCGTGATTACGGTAATTATTCTGCCAGCGAAAACATTGCTCTATCATTACCTGTTTCTTATAACCGTATTACTTCTATTGTTGCTGTTATTCAACGTAACGAAAGCGAGTCTTCACCTTGTGGAACGGGTGCCATAGAAGGAGAGTGTGCTGATGCTTATCAAGTGCTAACGATACTCGATGCTCCGCCTGCAGATTTTGGTAAAGACTCTTTACGTCCACCGATTAGTGGAACAGATAAAGCCATTACATCGATGAGTGCCTTTGATTTTTCTCGTTTACCAGCCCGCTCAGAATTAGTTGGCGCAACAAGTGCTGATTTTGAGTCCGTGCGTAGGCGCTGGAGTCATCACATCGGTATATTTGGTTTGTTGGATGAGAATCAGCGTTTCTACTCCGAAGGTGGCCGAGCTTTTCGCGCCCATATTCTTGTTGATGACTATTCTGCGGGGGTTGCTCAAACTTATAACAGCGCGCTGATGACGATGTTTTCAGACGACAATCTCTTTAGCGAAAAGCGCAGTGCCTTGGCTGCTATGCTGACTTACGGCTTAGATTATTACGCGGCTATGCATGGTGAAGGCGAGCCGACACGCTATTATGGCTCTGGTGCGGGTCAGCATTTAGGGCACTTTTTACCTGCTGTGTTTGCCTCTTCCTTGTTGATTGATTCAAGCAAAGCAACGGTGCTTAGCGGCACATCGCGCAAGATATCTGACTCAGCTAACTTAGGTCCTCATGAACTAGACCAAGTAAACACTATTGGCGAGGTTCCTGTGTGGGGAGACCAAAAATCGCGTGGTGCTAGAGAGTATTGGCAAAATGTATTTGACGGCCAATGCTATAACGGTGCGGCGGGAACCTGTTCTTCACGTTTTGGTAGCAAAGCTCAGCGTGACCCCTATGGATATATCGATGGTTCTGCTTCGTTACCTGGTTATTCATATATGGGCATAACATTAGGTGTGCAACGCGGCATGGTGGCGGCAATGTGTGTAATGCCAGCACTGTCAGACATTATTAATTACGATCCACTTATTGAGTTTGTTGACCGAATTGATTCTGTTGGGGTTCATACTTCGCCAGATTCATGTGCTCCGCCAGATCCTAGAGAAGGCGCAGGGTGTAAACCGTATAATGCTCGTGGCTCAGATCCCGCAGGTTGGTTGGGGCAATCTGGTTGTGACTACTACACCGTGACTTGGGGACCTGATCCACAAAACCCTAAGCAGTGTATTGCTAACAATATTTCTCCGAATAGTGGGCAAACGGGTCGATTTAGCGCGTTACACGGTGCCGTTGTTGGGCGTGTATACACCAGCAAGCAAGTTGAGGATAACTGGTTAGCACTAAGAGGAAACAGCAGCACTTGTCGAGCTAATTAAGCTGAAAACTAAAGCCTGAAAAGTGGCGAGGTCAGCGGTGTTGTGTGATTCCACTTAAACAAAAAAGCCATCGTTAATCTGGCTGCAGCGTTCGTGGGAAAAACGTAACAAGAACGTTAGTGGAAGGGACTTAGAAATAGGCGAAGAATATTCGCCTATTTGTGTACTTTTTTGGGATTAAAGGTTTAGGTTGTCTTGAGTCTTTAGCAAAGGATCATCGATAGAGTCACCTGCCACTGGAATATAAGTTAAGCCGGTAGCAAGCTCCACTAAGGCTTTGCCTTCTGTGGTGAGGTATTGGATGTATTCAATCATTACTTCGTTGTCTACAAATCCACTGTTTACCGTAGCACTTTGTGCGCGTTCGGAGAATATGCTGTAACCATCGCGGCCTGCTGCAATATAAGCATTGGTGGCAATGCGATAAACGGTTTCATCTTCTATGTTAGCGCAGTTGCCTGCCTCAACACCACCAGGGCACACTTGTAATGATTCCAAGCGCTTGCCTTCAGCAGCGGTACCGTTATACGTAAACTGCAGATTGGCGAAGGTAGGAAAGGCTCCCGATGAGGTGGTTCTGGCGTAATCAATAGCCGTTTCGAGTAAATCTTTTACATCGAGGCCTTTAAGTTCAACCACCGCGAGTTGGTTGCTAAAATACAGTAAGCTACCCATTATGTATCCTGCAGTAACGCCGCTGTTGCCTTGTTCCACAATGATATGATCACGTACTCCACCGGTATTGGTAATTGCCATATCTACCTTATAACCCGCGTTATTAAGTTTCCAAACCATTGATGTAGCAACGTGAACGCCTGCTTCTGAGCCGGTTCCAGCCAAAGAGGCTCCACCACGGTTTTTACCCGGTATACGTACGTGGTCGAGTTGCTGAGTATCTACGGGGTCGTTAGCATCGTTAATTGTGCCAATTACTTGTCCTTGGAAGGCAGCAACTTGGGGCAAATAATCAGTATCGATGATGGCTCGCATTGTTAAATCTTCAGTTGTCACCGCAATGTTGTTTTGTTTGCTCACGAAGTTTTCGGTTGCGGTTTGGTCTTCACTGCTTAAAGCAATTCGACCGGCGTCTTCAACATATTCATGTAAGAAATCACTGCCAATAAGCAGAGTATTGCGGCCTTCACAGTTTATCACTTCGCCATTGGCGCTAAACGATACTGTGACTTGTCCAACGGCTTGTGCATATTCACCAGCTTGAACCACACAGGTTTTGCTTTGTCCGTCAGGGTTGGTAATGAGCTCGGCGTAATCAGTATTGGCATCACCATTACCTAAACCAAGGTTAGAAAAATCGCCCAGTAAAGTATGAGAGTGGCCGCCAACGATGAGATCTACGCCATTAACGTTATTAGCCACACGCAAGTCACGATCTAAGCCGATGTGACTGACCATGATAATGTTATTAACTCCGTCTGCGTGCAGGGCGTCAACAGTGGCTTGAGCAGAGCTTACTTCAGACTCAAATGTAAGGAGCTCTCCCGGCGAAGATATGGTGGGCATGTCTTCTAATACTAAGCCAAATATGCCTACTCGTACGCCGTTAAATTCTTTAACTACATAAGGTTGCAGATTAGTTTGGTTGGCCAAGCTTGGGTCGGCACTAACATCCATGTTGGCAGCAAGCACTGGAAAATTAACATCCTCTAAAAATGCGATTAAGGCGTCGTTTCCTAAGTCAAACTCATGGTTACCTACCGCCATTGCGTCAAGCCCCATTTGACTCAGCAAGCGGGCATTACCTTCGCCTTTTAACAGGTTGAAATACAAAGAACCTTGAAAAGCATCGCCGCCATGCAGAGCCAAGAACGGCATCCCCGATTCAGCGGCAGCCGCTCGCGCTGCCTTTAACTGAGTGGCTAAACGTGGGTAACCCCCAACGCTGGTTCTAACATCAAAATTGCTACTCTCTGTCGATAAGTCTGCATTTACAAAATCGAGGGAACGGGGATCAAAATTAGAGTGGGTATCGTTGATATGAGCAATGGTGAGTTGAAATGGCTCAGCCTGGATATTGTTGTCATTATCACATGCACTAAGTGCCAAAATAGCCGCAGCGGCTAAAGACAGTTTGGTTTTAATCAGCATAAAATTCCTTTTAGATTTCCGTCGAAATGTTAATAAACGTTTATTGGGAAACCTATTTAGGCTGGTATGACCTTAGGATAGTGTGAGCAGCATCATGCCAAGTAAACTCTATATAATAAAAATGTCACATACTTACCAAGATTGTTGTTTTCTAAATTGAGTGAAGGAAATAACAAGCGAAGATAAAGGGTGAGTAAAGCAGCTCGGTAGTGACCTACCGAGCGTATTACGGGGGAGTTAGCAGTTATCTGCCTCTACGGCTTCGTATAAACGTTCTAAAAAGTCTGGTGCGGCGCTTTGTACACGGTTCCAGCTTGGAATAAACGGTGTCGCCGACGGATTCTCCAAGAAGGTTTCACCGGCTACAGTAATGGCTTTGGCAAACAGTTCAACAGCGTCTTCTTCGGCGTGGCGGTCTAAGGTTAAGCCGTTAATTAAGGCGTCGCTGTGGTAGTTATCGATAAAGTCCAAGGCCATTCTATAGTAGGTGGCTTTTAGTGAACGCAATTTACCGGGGCTAAAAGTATGGCCCTGGGTGGCCAGTTTACGAATGACAGCTTTACTGATATCGGTGGCCATTTTAGCCAAACCAGCATCAAGGTTATCTAAACTTAAGTCTTGATGTTTATGGTCGTAAACATCGGCAATATCTACCTGACAAATACGGTTAGTAGAATGGTTGCGGTAAATCTCTGATAACACACCAATTTCTAAGCCCCAATCTGACGGGATCCGCAAGTCATTAAGTACGTCTGACTGCATCGAAAACTCGCCTGCTAAGGAGTAACGGAAGCTATCTAAATACTCTAGGTAATCGTCGTAGCCTTCAATTTTCTTCAAGGCTTTAAGCAGTGGAGTCACTAACAGGCGAGCTACTCGGCCGTTTAACTTGCCATCGGCATGGCGGGCATAAAAGCCTTTACAGAATTCGTAGTTAAACAAGGGATTAGCAACGGGGTACATTAAGCGCGCTAGCATGCTGCGGTCGTAGGTTGTAATGTCGCAATCATGTAGGCCAATGGCTTTACTTTTGCCTGAGGCAAGCGCATACCCAAAACAGTACCACACGTTGCGGCCTTTACCGGCTTCTTTGGGGGCAAGGTTATGCTCGGCCAATTGGGCATCAAGGGCGCGTAAGCGTGGGCCGTCATTCCATAAAATACGAACATGTTGTGGCAGCCCTGAGAAGTACTCTTTGGCGTAGGCAAATTGTTCTTCGGTGGCGCAATCTAAACCAATGATGATTTCATTGAGATAAGGTACTTTAGCCAGCTCTTCCACAATAGTGGCTAGCGCTGGGCGCTCCAACTCTGAGAATAAGGAGGGAAGTACCAAACTCATCGGTCTAACTTTTGAGAACGCTATAAGCTCCTGCTCTAACTCTTCGAGTGGGCGATCAGTTAAGTTATGTAAGGTTGTCACAATACCGTTTTGATAGAAATCAGCCATGGTTATGCTCCGTTTATCATGGAATGTAAAATCTGTTGCATCGATTGATGCCAGCCATAAGGGCCCGGGTAGGGCGCTAGGCTTGAATTTGGGTGATTGATCATTAACGCAGATGAGTGCTTTTTAGGGATAACCACCGGCACGTCGGCTTGCTCTAACATGCTGCGGTCGTTGTCACTGTCGCCAAGCGCAATGCTGGTAAATTTGCGTTGGTAATGTTGCTGGTAGGTGCTGGTTAGCCATAACATGGCGTCGGCTTTATCAAACTTGGCTTTTACGTGGTAAAAGCGGCCACCTTTAATCACCGCTAAGTTGTGGGCTTCGAGCTTTTTAATAAATAAGTCGAGTTGTTCGTCGCTGTCGTTCCATAACAAAGGCTCAGAGGCCATCCTTTGTTTGGCTAATTGTGCATCATACTTAGGTAGGCCAGTGTTAAGTTGCACTTCTGCAACATTCATATCGTTAAAACCTTGAAAACGAAAATGGTACTTTTGGCGCAATACACTCAAGTACTGGCAAATGTCAGGGTAACTTGGGCCAAAGGTTTTTATTTTCCAGTGTTGCTTACCTACGTTGAGTGGACTTAGCTCTTCGTGATGGATTGGACTGTCTGCTGGAATGCAAACCGCTGAGCCATTCTCAATGGCAAATGGCTGCTGTAAGGACATTTTCTTTTGCAGTTCCAATACTTCCATAAAGGTTTTACTGGTATTGAAAATGACGGGCACTTTAAGCAGTTTTAATTGGTTTAAGCTAGGTAGGGCGGCCTCATAGCTATAACTATCATGATCTAACAAGGTGCCGTCTAAATCGGTAAATACCAAAATGCTGCTGGCGTTAGTGTATAGCTCTGTTGACGATAGTTGCTTAGCGAAATACTGCATGCTGCCCCTAAATGTTAGCCTAATTGCGTTTGTGGTTAACAAAGCACGAGCAATGCCATAACCGTAATTTATTTTCACTAACCTGTATAAAAAACCTTATTATTCATATTGTTAACTATTGATTTAAGCTATGCTGTCGAACCAGTGATAAGACTTGCGTTGAACTTGATTGGTGCAGCGCTAACATTTAATAGTTTCCTTGCACCAAATTGGGTCTGGCTGTATTTACTTAAGTCTTTGATTTACACTTATTGCTGTCATAAATCTGTCATTAATACGTCGCATAATTGCCACAGTTTCTTAGATTGAGATGAATGTGATGCCCAGGAAGATACTTGTTGTAGAAGATGAAGCGCCAATCCGTGAAATGCTGTGTTTTGTATTAGAGCAGCATGGATACGAGCCGATTGAAGCTGCTGACTATGATCAAGCCATAGCAAAACTTACAGAACCCTACCCAGAATTGGCATTGTTAGATTGGATGTTGCCAGGTGGCAGTGGTATTTCAATTATTAAGCACATGCGTCGCCACGACCTAACGCGTCAAATCCCGGTGATTATGCTTACCGCTAAAGGCGAAGAAGAAGACAAAGTTCAAGGCCTTGAAGCGGGTGCAGACGACTACCTAACTAAACCATTTTCACCTAAAGAATTAATGGCGCGTGTAAAAGCGGTTATTCGCCGTATTTCGCCAACCTCTTTAGAAGAAACCATTGAAGTTCAGGGTTTGCGCCTTGATCCGGTATCGCACCGAGTGAGTGTTGAAAATGAACCCTTGGATATGGGGCCAACAGAGTTTAAGCTACTGCACTTCTTTATGACGCATCCTGAGCGTGTATATAGCCGTGAGCAACTGCTAAACAATGTTTGGGGTACTAACGTGTATGTAGAAGATCGGACAGTAGACGTACATATTCGCCGCTTGCGCAAAGCAATTGGCCTACAGGGATATGATCGTTTAATTCAAACTGTACGTGGTTCTGGTTACCGTTTTTCAACTAGGGTGAAGTAACGACGAATGTTTGTGCCTTTCTCATGGCAACGCGTAATATGGCGAGTAGCGTTAGTTTATTCGCCTTTATTCGTTTTAGGTATGTTTACCGGCTATACCTTAGAAATGTGTTTGTTGGCGGCGGTCATCCATATTGTTTGGATGTATAACCAACAACATAAGTTGCTAGATTGGCTATATAACCAGCGTAAGTTATCTCCACCTCATGGTTCTGGCAGTTGGGAACCAGTATTTCATGGCATATATAATATGCTTAAGCGCCGGCTTGGCCGAGAGCGTGAACTTGCCCAGTTAATGAAGTACTTCCGCTTAGGTGCCGAGGCCTTGCCCGATGCCATTGTGGTGATTAATCAAGACGGCGCAATTTTGTGGTGTAACCAATTAGCGCAAGGCATGTTGGGCCTAAAGTGGCCAGCCGATGCCGGACAACACTTAACCAACCTCGTTCGAACCCCTAGTTTTGTTAACTACTTACGAAAAGGTCGTTTCGACCAACCCTTAGAAATTATTAGCCCAGTACAAAGCAATGTATGGTTAGAGTTTCGCGCCATGCCTTACAGCCAACAACAATTGCTATTGGTCATTCGCGATGTTAGCCAGCTACGTAAATTAGAAAAAATGCGCAAACGTTTTGTATCTAACGTAAGCCACGAATTACGTACACCACTCACGGTGATGCGCGGCTATTTGGAAATGCTAGATCAAGATGACGTTGACCCAATGATTTGGGGCAAAGCGCGCAATACCATGCTTGATCAAAGTAGTCGCATGGAAAATCTGGTTAACCAACTACTTACCTTGGCTCGAATTGAATCGGCGTCGGTTGAAGACAATCAAGAGACTATCGATTTTTCAGCGATGGTTGGTAATCTCGAAGCCGAAGTGACAGGTCTTGCCAAAGACAAGCAGCATAGCTTTAGCTTTAATATTGATTCTGATATTCATATTAAAGGCGACCGCGAGCAGCTACGCAGTGCTTGTGGCAATTTGTTGGGGAATGCAATTAAGTACTGTGGTGAGCCTGGGAAGATTGAAGTTAGCCTTACGTTGATTCCACTTGGTGCTTTGTTTGCTGTAAAAGATTCAGGCCCCGGCATAGCCCCCAAACACCTGCAAAGATTAACCGAACGTTTCTATCGTGTAGATAAAGCGCGTTCGCGCGATACTGGCGGTGCAGGCTTGGGTTTATCGATTGTTAAACACGCGCTTCAGCATCACGACAGTGAACTAAAAATAAAAAGTAGTGTGACAAAAGGCAGCACGTTTAGCTTTATTATCCCGCGAAAATTGTTTATTTCAGAGGATTAAATACTCTTCTTTCTTGGACGCAATGCGTAGCTTCACAGCTTTAAGTGATGACCATTTTTTTTAGGCAATTGAGCTTATACTAAAATATAAGTTTGATTTTTATGGTTATTATCTTGACGTTATTCTCGCTTTTTCGACCTTACTTCATGTTGCTATTGAGCCTTTTCTGTCTTGGGTTGATGCCTTTTACCGCGAATGCCGCAGATGATGAGGTGGCGTTGACTGAAAGTAGTGACCTACTGCAATTTCCTTTCTATATCCAAGAGCCTTTTGTTGGCGACTTGCCCGAAATAAAAGAGCGCAAAATTGTTCGCGCGCTGGTGACCTATGGTAAATCTGATTTTCATTTAGCAAACGGCCGCCCCTTAGGCATACAAATCGAACTGCTTAATCTTTACGAGAAATTTCTAAATCAAGGCATTCGCCGAGACGTAAACAAAACCAAAGTTAAAATAGTGCCCGTTCACTTTGATCAGTTAATCCCTGCCTTGGAAGCTGGCCGTGGTGATATCGTGGCGGCATTTTTAACTGCAACGCCAGAGCGGAAAAAACAGTTGAGCTTTGCCTTGGGCAATGCAGATAACATTAGCGAAGTACTGGTCAGCCATAAAGACGCTCCCGAGGTAAACAGTTGGCAAGACTTATCTGGCAAGAAAATCTATGTAATGCATGGCAGTAGTTATGCCGAACACCTTGAAGCGCTTAATTTCACCTTGAAGCTGCGGGGTGTTAAACCGATTAAAGTGATTGAAGCTGATGGCAACCTGCTGTCTGAAGATGTGCTGGAAATGGTTAACGCAGGGGTTATGCGGTATACGGTAATTGATGATTACAAAGCACGTTTGTGGGAAAAAGTATTTAAAGATATCCGCATAGACAACCATTTAAAAACCAGTCAAGGACAAAGCTTAGGTTGGGCGGTACGAAATTCTAACCCTAAGCTACAAGCAAACTTACAAGAGTTTGTGAATACTCAAGTGAAGCAGGGCAGTTTACTGGGAAATACTTTGCTTAATCGCTATTTTGACCACACCGCTTGGATTAGCCGGCTTGCCAATTCGGAAGACCGAAATCGCTTTAATCGTTATGTGCCTTTCTTTAAAAAATACGCTAATGAATACGAATTTGATTATTTGGCGGTGGTCGCGCAGGGCTATCAAGAGTCGGGTTTAGATAATAGTAAGGTGAGCCACCGTGGCGCGCGCGGAATTATGCAGCTGCTACCGTCAACCGCTAAAGAAATGGGCTACAACGATTTAGCTGATCCAGAACAAAATATAGCCGCCGGTATTAAATACCTAGCGTGGCTTCGAGAGCATTATATTAATGAAGACGATATAGAAGAGAGTGAGCGAATGGCGCTGATTTGGGCTGCCTATAATGCCGGCCCAACCAAAATGAACCAAATGCGCCGCTTAGCTAAGGAAATGAATTTAGACCCCAATGCTTGGTTTGGAAATGTAGAAATTGCAGCTGGGCGTATTATTGGCAAGGAAACGGTGCGGTATGTCTCTAATGTATACAAATACTACATTGCGTATACCTTAGCCTTGGAGCTAGAGAACCAGCGCGAAGATGAGTAGAGAGAATTCTCCAATCTGCTTTACTAAATAACCCAATCCCACAAAAGGCCCAAAGATAGGGCGATAATAAACGAGCTTAAAGGCTCGTTTTTTTTTGCTTAGCTCACAACATAGATAATTCAATAAGTGTGCTAATTGCTAAACTAAATATCTAAAGTTAGTATTGTAATACAATAGTGAGTTTTTAGGATAACCCTCAAGCATGAAGCTTTACGTAACCCCCTTAGCGCTAGCCATCTGTTTACCTCTTGTCGGCTGTGGAGGCTCTTCAGAAGTGGGAGGAGGCAACACCACACCAAGTGTTCCTGATGAACCGACTGTACCAGAAGAGCCGGGCGAGCCGGTAGATCCTAGTTGCAGTGCGCCTAAAGATTTGATCTTTAAGCTTGCCAGTGACGATGGCGCCCATAAAGTGGGCTTTGGACCTGAGAATGCGATAGACGGCAGTATCGACAGTGACTCACGTTGGTCTTCAGAAGGTATCGGTAAACAGATTACTTTTAGCCTGAGCAGCCCTTCTATTCTTAATAGCCTGAGCCTTTATTGGCTAAACAATACAGAGCGTTCAACGTATTACGATGTGGCTATCTCAACTGATAATGTCACCTGGCAAGATGTGGTTACTGGTGGCAACTCTGACAACGCTACAGGCACTCCAGAGTTTATAGACACCAGTGATACCTTGCATCAAGATATTCAATACTTGCGAGTTACTGGTAATGGAAACTCAGAAAGCAATTGGAACAGTTTGATTGAAATTACCGCTTTGGGCTGTAATGACGAAGAGGTGACAGAGCCAGTTGAAGACCTTAACCCTTCGTTGCCACCATCGGCTAACTTTGATCTCCAAGATTGGTACCTAAGTATTCCTACAGATACGGATAACTCGGGTACTGCTGATTCGATTAAAGAATCAGAGCTCAACAACGGCTATGAAAACAACGAGTACTTTTATACTGGCGCAGATGGAGGCATGGTATTTAAAAGCCCGATTTACGGTTATAAAACCTCGGCCAATACTACCTATGTACGTACTGAATTGCGTGAAATGTTGCGACGTGGCAATACCAGCATTAAGACCCAAGGCGTAAATAAAAACAACTGGGTGTTTTCTAGCGCGCCGTCCAGTGCGCAAACTGCCGCGGGTGGGGTAAATGGTGAACTGTTTGCCACTTTGGCGGTGAACCACGTTACCACCACTGGTGATGCTTATCAGATCGGTCGAGTGATTATTGGACAGATCCACGCCAATGACGACGAACCCATTAGACTTTATTACCGAAAATTACCTAATAACCAAAATGGTGCGATTTACTTTGCACATGAATCACGTAATGCATCGAGTGACGATTGGGTAGAGATGATAGGAAGCCGCAGTGACAGTGCCAGTAACCCTGCAGACGGTATCGCACTAGATGAGAAGTTCAGTTACCGAATTAAAGTAGTTGCAAATATGCTTTATGTAACAATTTATCGTGAGGGCAAAGATCAAGTAACGGCGAGCTACAACATGAGTAGCAGCAGCTATGATGATGCCGACCAATACATGTACTTTAAAGCTGGTGTATATAATCAAAATAAATCGGGTGATGATGATGATTATGTTCAAGCTACATTTTACGTATTGAACAATAGTCACGACGGTTACAACCCTTAATAATTAAGCCCGGTAGCCTAACTACCGGGCTTGATTCGCTAAATACCAAAAAAGTGCCATTATTTTCTATTGAATAGTGATTATAAATCAACGGGTTAAATCAAAAGCTTTTAAAGAAAGACAGTTTTTTTACGAAAAAAAGAGGCTGACATATAACTGTCACACATTAGAAATATAATTGTCATCGAATTCACCAATACTACATGACGAAAATAACTCAACGCGTCATTTATGGAGATAAAGATGACATTTAAAAAATTGCTTAGTGCAGTAGCTATTTCTGCTTCATTGGTAACAACTACCGTACTTGCAGCTGGCCTGGATGCCACTCTACCGGAATACAAAAAGACCACCGGTATTTCTGGTAACCTTTCTTCTGTAGGTTCTGATACTTTAGCTAACATGATGACTTTGTGGGCTGAAGAATTCAAACGTGAATACCCTAACGTAAACGTTCAAATTCAAGCTGCTGGTTCTTCTACTGCTCCTCCAGCACTCACTGAAGGTACTTCTCAGTTCGGCCCAATGAGCCGTCAGATGAAGAGCAAAGAAGTTGAAGCCTTCGAAAAACGTTTTGGCTACAAGCCTACTCCAGTTCGCGTAGCAATTGACGCATTGGCAGTATTTGTACATAAAGATAACCCAATTGAAGGTTTAAACCTGGCTCAAGTTGACGCCATCTTCTCTTCTACACTTAAGTGTGGCGAGAATGGCGTTGCCGACCGCTGGGGTCAAATTGGCCTAGACGGTTCGTGGGCTGATAAAGACATTCAATTGTTCGGTCGTAACTCAGTATCTGGTACTTACGGTTACTTCAAGAAGAAAGCATTGTGTAAAGGTGACTTTAAGAACACTGTAAACGAGCAACCTGGTTCTGCTTCAGTGGTTCAATCAGTGTCTTCTTCGTTGAACGCAATCGGTTACTCAGGTATCGGTTACAAAACCTCTGGTGTTAAAGCCGTTGCTCTTGCTAAGAAAGGTAACGACTACATTGAAGCTAGCCTAGATAACGCTGCTACGGGTAAATACCCACTTTCTCGCTTCTTATACGTTTACGTTAACAAGCACCCTAACAAGCCTTTAGCACCTATGGACCGTGAGTTCCTAAAAATGATTCTGTCTAAAACAGGTCAAACTATTGTTGCTAAAGACGGCTACGTACCACTACCTTCAAAAGTGGTTATGGCTGACTTAGAAAAATTAGGCATCTCTCTATAATTTGAGACTCGCTTAATATACAAACCCTCGCCTTGGCGGGGGTTTTTGCGTTTTAGGGAACAACAAACCAATCCATTTGCTAGTGCGTATCGTACTTAATCTTAATAACAGAGGGAGAGCGGTATGATTAGGCAATTAGTGTTCGTGAGTTTATTGATCAGCACCCAAGTGCTAGCAGCGGGTAGTGGGCGCTATGAATCCAGTAGTGATAAATCACCGTTGGCAAAAGTAGAGAAGCTTGTTGCGCAGGAAGACTACAGTGCGGCAAGTACCTGGCTACAAAGTTATCTTCAAAGCTCTAAGGGCAGACGCTCAGCAGATGCCTGGAATTTACTGGGGTTTAGTCAGCGTAAGTTAGGCCAATATTCACAAGCCTTGTATGCCTACCAGCAGGCTTTGTCGATCAAACCTTCACACCTAGGGGCGCTGGAATACTCGGGTGAACTGTATTTGAGTATGCGGCAGCCGCAGCGCGCTCAGCAAAATCTACAACGTTTAGAGCAATATTGCGGTGACTGTGAAGAAAAAATGCAGCTTACATCAGCAATAAATCGCTATATTGCTGAAAATTAAGGTTTTTGTCGTTAGCTTGAGACAGTCGATGAATAGTTATTTATATGGCCTGGTAAAGATAACTAGCAATAAATCGCTTACTGTTTGCCATGAAACTCTTTTCAACAGCAGATCTAAGTGAGTTTTGTATTTAACTAAATTGTCACTTGAAATGTGATTCATGTCACATTAAATTATAGGTGTGACTTGGTTCACACTTAGTTCAAGTCATTAACAATATTAAATACTTAGGAGAACGATTATGTTTGATTACTTTGGTGCACTTTACTCGTCGTATTATTTTACGAAAGCTGATGATTACAACTTTTATTGCGAAACTCGCAAAGATATTCACCGCTAAGCCACTAACTTATAGGTGAGTATATGGTTCTTCATCCGATCATTGGTTCAGCATTGTTAGCTTATGTTCGTTTTGGATGCTTAGAGCAAGGTAAACGACAACAGAGATAAATGTAATGAATCACGATAAACCCAGTGCCTGAATGAGTTCGCTCTTTCAGGCATTTTTTATGTGGGTTCCCAGCTCTCGCTGTTCTTCTCCTTTCTGTTAGGTATTTCAGTAAAAACTCTAAAATAAACTTGCAATGTGACATGTGTCACATTATTATTCGTTTCGTGACTTGGTTCACACTTTTATTTTTATTGGGAGAAACACTATGTTTGATTACTTCGGTTCTTTATATACCACTTACTATTTTACTAAAGCTGCGGGTTACAACAAAGCTACTGATTCTAACAACCTACACCGTTAATCCTCACATTTGAACATGTGGGCTTAGCACTTAGCCTTTCGCTGTAGCGAAAGAGTGATAGTAACCTGAGCGAGAAACACTATGAGTCAAATGCATTAGAATGCCTGATAGCGAAAAGCATCAGGCATTTTTCATTTCATCGTTTTATTTACTTCTTATCAAATTACTTCGGCCAAAAATTACTTATACTGCTTAGCAATGAAAGCTAAATGAGAGTTATTTATGTCGTTGATCCAACCGCTTATTCTTAAGGCTGAACAAAGCCATGCAAGCTTCTTACGTTTCAGCTTAGTTGAGCAGCAATCTTTAGCTGCGTGCTTGGCATCTTTAGTTGATACTTATAATGCTGACGACAGTGTTATTGGTTTTGGCGCACCTTTACTTGCCTTAAACAGCAGCAAAATCCCGGGTTTAAAAAGTGCGATTAGCATTGAAGGCGTAAAACGCACCAGCCCAGCCAATCAAGATGATTTATGGCTTAGGGTAAGTGGCAGTGATCCCGGTGAAGTGATGCTAAGAGTACAAGAGTGGCTAGCAGTGTTATGCCCAACATTTAGTGTGAACGAGCAAGTAGAGGGCTTTTGTCATCGTGGTGGTAAAGACTTAACCGGTTATGAAGATGGCACTGAAAATCCTGAAGATAATGCCGCAGCGGTTGTTGCGTTAACGGGTGAGCCTGGTGTTGAGGGATCGTCGATGTTAGCGGTTCAAAAGTGGCAACATCAAATGAAACACTTCAATAGCCTACCGAGTAAGCAACAAGATGACTTAATAGGCCGTAGAAAAAGCGATAACGTAGAGTTTGCAGAGTCTCCGCCGTCTGCACATACTCGTCGTACCGCGCAAGAAAGCTTTAGCCCTGAGGCCTTTATGTTACGCCGAAGCTTGCCATGGGTTAAGCAGCAAGACTGCGGATTAAACTTTGTCTGTTTTGCTAACAGCTTTTACCCTTTTGAAGCGCAGTTAAAACGTATGTTAGGCTGCGAAGATGGCATAGAAGACGGCTTGTTTGAGTTTAGTCGCCCATTAAGCACTGCCTATTACTGGTGCCCACCAGTAGCCGGAGATAAACTCGATCTTAGTTACTTGCAGTTTTAGTCTTCCTGCTCTGTTTTATATAAGCTCATCCCTCGCGCTTTATAATTAGCCAGCGCGCTGGGGTGGTCTAAATCACAAGTATGTACCCACACTCTATGGGTTGGCCATTGCCAGGCTGTTTCTATACAGCGGGTTAATAAGCCCCCGCCTAAGCCTTTGCCTAAAAATGCTTTACTTAAACCATAGTAAGCAATTTCTATGCTGTTATCAGGGTGTTTTTCTAGTTCAAAGTATCCTACAAACTCAGATCCTAGATAGGCGGCATAGGTTTTTAGCTGCTCACCCGACGTGTAATTTCGCCATTGTTGTTGGCTCCAACCCAGCTTATCTGTCCATTGCCAATGTTTACCTACTTCGGTGTAAAAGGCCAAGCTACTCTCAGCTTGATGCTTCGTCACTTCGCTCACAGTGATTTCTGAGGGAAGGGTCTTGCCCTTTATTTGCGTGGGATCAGTTTGCTCTAAGTAATAAATGGTGGTGCTCATGGTTTACTCGTATTACGTATTTTCCCTGAGTTTAACAACTTGAAAGCGTCTCCTCTAGATGATTGTTAGCCTTAATAAGCTATTGATTTGTAATTGCTTTTGTCAATGTAAAAAGATATGTACAAACGTCAGTATATTTTACAAGTTGTTAACTTTGACTTTTGAGCAATAAGTCAACTTGTTGATAAGGAATGTGAATAAATTTTTGGCGTGGTTTATGCGTTTAGTTTTTGTTGGATATTTCTCGGTTAGTGCAGTGCTATCACTAGAGCCAGTAAATACTAATGAGGGTTTTATGAGTAAACGATTATTGTCGATTTTGGGTTTTAGCTTGGCCTCATTATTTACCACCATCGCTTGGGCGGTACCTGTTACATCTTTTGTCCCCGGAGGCGTGTGCGATCCATCTCGAGTAACCCTGACTTCCATTATGGAATCCGGTCAGGCGAACGAGCTGCTTGGTGGCGCAAATCCATCTTATTCAGCAGGTTCTTGTTTGGTGTTTGATGGCAACGATGATAATGCTGAGAATAAACCCAATGTGAATATTGGCCAAAAGAATGATGGACTGCTAAATACTACTTACGGGCCTGGTAACTCCTTATTTTTTATTGAGCCTGATGAGTTACAAAACCTCGATAACAATCCTGTCGATGTGGCTGATGATCCTGGTTGGATCCACTTAGCCAGTGTCAATGAAAACCTAGATGTCGATTACAACCAAGTTGGTCCGGTGGTTAATGGTGGGCTTTCCTTAGACATTGGTGCTTTGCTCAGTATGAGTTTTACTTGTGTGGAAGGGGTTACCGGTGAATGTAAATCGCTAACGTGGCAGATAGAGACAGATCCAAGCATTATTGACCAAGTCTCCCAGATTCTGGGAGGCGCTACCTTCGATCATTTAGCGTTCTCGGTAAAAGCCTCTAATGGCTTCATTCTGTACGATTTCGATTTTATCGATATCTTTGCCCAAGAGTTGAGTGATTTCCCTAATTCAACGCTTAACTTTACTACCCCTTACAAACTGTCTGGTACCCTAAATACAAATGATTTTCTTAACCCTCAAGGGAATAACGCTCAAGGCATTTCGCATTTGAACGTTTGGGCCCGAGATCCTTCAGACCCTGAACCACGTGTATTGGTAACAGAGCCGAGCACCTTTGGCATTATCATCTTAGCGATATTTGGTGTTGTTATTGCACAATACTCACGTAAGTATTAGTCGCTGCCTTTCCACTATAAACACCTCTCACTGGGGTGTTTTTTTATTTAAAGCCGCCAATTGTTGAGGTTAGAAGCGTAACTGTTGCATATTGATTATTCTCATGTAAACGTTTTCCTTCTTTCGTGATGGTCTTCGCATTATTGCCTCGTTAGGCCTACTAGAATCATCTGTAAATTAGGGACTGCTATTTTTATAAAGCGGCTAAGCTTCAGCTTGATACTGAAATCAAGCCAGCACTTTTAAAATAGCATTGATTATTTGGCCCTCTGGCCTGAATTGGAGAATAGAATGACGCCTGTAAGCGCCAATTTGCTAGCCCAGCGAGACTGGGAAAACCCCGCAGTAACAGAGCGAAATCGCTTACTGTCTCACGTTCCCCTTCAGTCTTTTTCAAGCGTTCAAGATGCTTTAGCCAACACTTGCCCACAGCACAGCCTTAGCTTAAACGGTGAGTGGCGTTTTTGTTTGTTGGCACAGCCAGAGCAGCTTAGCGATGAGTTGTTATTGGGGAAGGCCGGGCAATGGCACTCAATAGATGTACCTAGCAACTGGCAATTAAAGGGCTTTGATAAGGCCATTTATACCAATGTCATTTATCCTTTTGCGGTAAATCCGCCGCAGGTACCCAGTGATAACCCAACCGGGGTTTATCGACGTACTTTTAGTTATCAAGATGATTGGCAACATCAGCAAGTACGTTTGCGCTTTGACGGCGTAAATTCGGCCTTTCATGTCTTAGTTAATGGTCAGTTAGTGGGGTATGGCCAAGATAGCCGTTTGGCCAGCGAGTTTGATATTAGCCACTACCTGCGGCAAGGAGACAATGAGCTGTGTGTGGTGGTTTACCGTTGGAGCGATGGTAGCTATTTAGAAGATCAAGATATGTGGTGGCTGAGTGGTATTTTCCGCGACGTAAGTATTTACGCCAAGCCTAAATTACATATCGCCGACTTTAGCATTAACACCGATTTAGATGCCTGTTACCGCGATGCTCAATTGATGCTAGAGATACACTTGGCGGGTGTTGGTTTAGCCGACATGGAGAAGTGTTATGTCGAGTTACAGGTATTTGATGGCCAGAGTGCTTTATTCGATTCACCGATTAAAGCCGAAACCCATAACAAGGCCATTGACGAAAAAGGTGGTTTTGCCGACCGCATTTTTATAGATCAAACAGTGCATTCCCCAAAACTGTGGAGTGACGAGCAGCCACATTTGTATCAAGCGGTGATTAGCTTGTTTAACGCCAAAGGCGAATTGCTAGACGTTGAACGAAGTGCGCTAGGATTCCGTTGTATTGAAATATCTGATGGCTTGCTTAAGCTCAATGGCAAAGCCCTGCTGATTCGCGGCGTTAATCGCCATGAACATGATCCTGAGTTGGGGCATGTAATGACAGAGCAGCGTATGTTGCAAGACATTAAGCTACTCAAGCAAAACAACTTTAATGCAGTGCGTACCGCGCATTACCCTAACCACCCTCGCTGGTACGAGTTATGTGATGAATACGGCCTATTGCTGGTGGATGAAAGCAACTTAGAAACCCACGGTATGTTTCCTATGTGTCGTTTGTCAGACGATCCTGAGTGGATGCATGCATATATGCAGCGAGTAACACGCATGGTTGCTCGAGATAAAAATCATCCTTCAATTATTATTTGGTCTCTTGGTAATGAGTCGGGTTATGGCAGCAATCACGACGCAATGTATGGCTGGTTAAAACACGCGGATGCAAGTCGACCTATTCAATATGAAGGAGGCGGCGCAGATACTCCAGCTACCGATATTCTTTGCCCAATGTATGCGCGAGTTGATTGGGATACCAGTGGGGAGGGGATTCCTAAGCGCGCTATTACTGCGCATATTGGCGACCCTAACGAGCGGCGGCCACTAATCCTTTGTGAATATGCCCATGCCATGGGGAATAGCTTAGGCAGTCTCGATGAGTATTGGCGAGCCTTTCGTTTACACCCTCGTTTACAAGGCGGCTTTATTTGGGATTGGGTTGATCAAGGAATAACAAAGTATACAGATGCGGGCGAAGCATACTGGGCTTACGGCGGGGATTTTGGAGACAAACCCAACGACCGACAGTTTTGCATTAATGGATTAATTTTCCCCGATAGAACGGTGCACCCAAGTTTGGCTGAAATTAAGTATTTGCAGCAGTATTGGCAAATCCATGCAGAAGACTTAGATAGTGGAACCTTTCGGATAACCAACGAGTACTTGTTTAGCGATAGCCAAAATGTTTCTTTAGATTGGCGCATAGAGCAGCAAGGCGAGCTGTTTGACCAAGGCTCCTTAGAAATTGATGTAGCGGCAGGTGAAAGCCTGCTCTTTCATCTTCCAGCTAAGGCAATCAGTGCGCTGGCTAAACAGCGCCACGGAGAGTTCTGGCTGACGTTAGAAGTTAGCCTAAGCAGCAAGACACTATGGGCAGAAGCAGGGCATATAATGGCTCAGCAACAATTTAAACTGCCAGTTGGGGGGTTATTGGCTAAACCTGTCTTAAGTAAAGCAGCGGTGACGTGCCAGCAAAAAGACCGCCTAATTAGCTTTGTTAGTTCGGAGCAAACAGTGGTTTTTGATTGTGTTTCTGCACAGTGGGTGTCGTGGGTTAAACACGGCAAAGAGCTGTTTACTGCTCCTTTAGCTAATAACTTCTATCGTGCCCCTTTAGACAACGATATTGGTGTTAGTGAAGCTAGCCAAATGGATCCTCATTCTTGGATAGCGCGTTGGCAAAACGCAGGTCTGAATCATTTAGAGCGTGCGGTTAGTAAGTTTGAGTTCTCACAGTTAAGTAATGGTTGTTGGCAACTTGAGTGCGATAGCGATTTTAGCTTTGAGAATCGCTTGGCTTTTTCTGTGGAACAACGCTTTTTGATTAGCGCTGATAAAGTGGAGTTGAGTACTGCGGTAGATGCAGCGCCTTATCTTCCTCCTTTACCGCGTGTGGGCTTGGAGTTGAGCTTAGACAAACAGTTTAGCCAAGTAAGTTGGTTTGGTTTAGGCCCACATGAGAACTACCGTGATCGTTTGGCCAGCGCGATAGTGAGCCGTTACCAATCGAGCATTGACGACTTACATACGCCGTATATTTTTCCTAGCGAAAATGGCGGGCGCGGCGCGATTCGCCAGCTAGAAATTGAACGTGATGATGGTTTGGCGCTAGCGATTAACTGCCAACCACATTTACAGTTTGCTGCTAGGCGTTACAGCCAGCAGCAGCTTAGCCAGGCGACTCATAACTACCAGCTAACAGATAGTGGAACGGTGTTTGTGCAGCTCGATATTGCCCATCAAGGCGTAGGAGGAGACGATTCTTGGAGCCCGTCTGTGCACCCTAAGCATCAAGTCAGCGATAGCCATTATCGTTATCAAATAGAGTTTTCGCTGCAAGGATTAAAATGATGAATATTTATCATTTGTACGGTCAAACCAGCAGTGTGTTGTTAAAAGAAACTGATTCTTTGCCTGAAATCGTTTATTGGGGGCGTAAGTTAAGTTTGCCTATAGATAGCAACTTACTTGGCGCAATATCAAGACCTTTAGGTGAAGCCAGTTTAGATGAGGATGTAGCACTTACAGTATGCCCAGAAGCGAGTGACGGGTGGTTCTCTAGCCCTGGTTTAGAAGGCAACAGAGCTGGCAAAGACTGGTGTCCTCGTTTTAGCGCTAAATGTGTGTTGTCGGAACATTCTTCGTTATTGATAACTGCGCAAGATAAACAGGCTCAGCTGGCCTTGGAAATTACGCTGCACTTAGATGAGAGTAGCGATGTACTCAGTATGCAATCAAGCGTGACAAATTTAGGAGAACTTGATTACAGCCTGCAGCGCTTAGCCTTAACCTTGCCGCTAACGGCGCAAAGTAATGAACTGTTGTCTTTACACGGACGTTGGACCAAAGAGTTTCAGCAGCATCGGCAGCCGCTAGAGCGCGGCATTATTGCACAAGAGAATCGTCGTGGCCGCACCTCACATCAGTATTTCCCTGGCGCGGTGATTGGCGAGAAAGGCTTTAACCAGCAGCGAGGCGAAGTGTACGGATTTCATTTAGCTTGGAGCGGTAACCACAAAATTCAAAGTGGGGTTAAAACCGATGGTCGGCGCTGGCTGCAAGCAGAAGAACTGCTGTTAAGTGGTGAAATATCGTTAGCCAAAGGGCAGCGTTATCAAACGCCCAGTTTGTATGCGTGTTATTCGGCCAATGGCCTTAATCAAATGAGTGCTAATTTTCACAAGTTTGTGCGTACGCATATCTTACGCTTCCCACAAGCCGATAAACCGCGCCCGGTGCACCTTAATACTTGGGAAGGGATTTATTTTGACCACGACCCAAGCTACATCAAAAAGATGGCCAGCTTAGCCGCCGATATCGGCGTAGAACGTTTTATTATCGACGATGGCTGGTTTCAGGGGCGAGACCACGATAAAGCTGGCTTGGGCGATTGGTACTTAGATACTCAAAAATACCCCAATGGCCTAGAAGAAGTCATCGACCATGTTCAGCAACTGGATATGGAGTTTGGATTATGGTTTGAGCCAGAAATGGTCAACCCAGACTCAGCGTTATATCGCAATCATCCTGAATGGGTGCTGGGCCAAACAGGCTACGAACAAAAAACCGGGCGCTACCAATACGTATTAGATTTACAGAATACCGAGGTATTCGACTACTTGCTGGAGCGACTCGATAGCTTACTTAGCCAATATGCTATTTCATACATAAAATGGGACATGAACCGAGAACTGGTGCAGCCTAGCCATTTAGGAGAAGCGGCGGTACACCGCCAAACTAAGGCTTTTTACGCCTTGGTGGATGAGTTAGCTAAACGCCATCCTCAGTTAGAAATTGAAAGCTGTTCTTCGGGAGGAGGGCGCATAGATTATGAAGTGCTTAAACGCAGTCACCGTTTTTGGTTATCGGACAGTAACGATGCTTTAGAGCGACAGATTATGCAGCCGGCGATGTTGTACTTTTTCCCTCCTGAAGTAATGGGTTCCCATATTGGTCCAGCGCATAGCCATACTACATACCGACAGCACAGCATTGGTTTTAGAGGATTGACTGCGCTAGTTGGCCACATGGGAGTGGAGCTTGACCCTGTAGCTGTAGATGCTGAGCAACGTGAGCAGTTCGCTCACTATATCGCTTTACATAAGTCGCTACGGCCTTTGTTACACAGGGGAACTTTTTTACAGCTGGCTGCAAGCGATAGCTCTTGGCAAGCCTATGGGGTGCAAGATCAGCAGCAAGGAGAGGGCGTTTATTGGGTTGTGCAACTCACTATGCCGGATTACACCTTGCCGGGAGCGTTGAGGTTTACTGGGCTTGATCCGCAAGCGATGTATTCACTTGAGGTTCTAGATAAACCTGATTTTAAACACATTATGAAACAGTTTCCCACTTGGATGGAGAGCAACGCCGCTTACCGTGGCGATACCTTGATGAAGCTAGGCATTCAACTGCCGATTATGGATCCTGAAAGCGCCATGCTGCTTAAACTCAGCCAGCAAGCTTGAGTTAGTGCTTGGCTTAATGGTTTTGCAGTTGAGTGTATTCTTGCTGGCTAAGCGCAAAATTGTTTAATAAGGTGTATTGCGCTTCGCCGCTTAGTGGATTTTGTTGATTAAATGCAATATCGAGTAGCAGGTTTTTTAAAGATTCTGCTGCAGGAATACTGCCACTGTTAATGTTGTCAAATACGGCTTCTTTCAGCATGTTTGAGTCACCCTCTAGCATGTTACTGGCAATTTTACTTCGTTGTTCACTAGCACTAAAGCGCATCAGCTGTGAGAGTAGCATCTCGGCCTCATCCCCTTCAGTTTCAAACACCTTACTTTCAAGCTCGTGGGTAAGTATGTCCCGGTCAGCCTGGCTGAGTTGATAAGGTTTAATTAAGTTAAGTGCTTCAACACTGCTGTAGTTATCAGAGTGATTTATCACCGCCATATCTACCAAGCTATTAACTAACTGCTCCGATTGAATATCTGTTGTGGTGCTGGCCAATATCGCAATGAATTTCTGTTGAGTTTGCGGATCAGCTTGCATCGCATATTGTTCGGCCAATTCAAATAAGGCGGCATCGCTTTGCGGGTTTGATGCGCCTTTGATGGCGGATATCAGCAGGTTGAATTCAGGGTCTTCAATACTTAGGTTTTCAAGTTGACTAATCGTATCATTTAAACTGTTGGGGTCGTTGCGTAGCGAGTGCTTAAGTGCATCAAATCGCTGGGCTGACTTATTCTCTGTTTGTTCTTGATGACTCTTTTCAAGCGCTTGTTTGTTGGTAGGTGTAGCAACAATAGGATTGTTGGTATGGCCCGTTTGCATATTTAAGGAGATGCCATTATTCGATGGATGAAGAGTGCTGCTTGTATCGTATCTGGAATTTGTCGTTTGTTGTGCTGAGACACTTTGCATGGCGCCAGTTTGATGGCGACTATCGACACCTGTTGGATGATAAACAACTGCAACCAGGTAGCCAGCAATAAAGCATGCACCAAAAGACAGTGCCAAACGTAGGTTTTTCATTGTGTTCTCCAAACAGACCAAGCTGCAGCGCTTGCTTAATCGCCAGTATCTTACAGTCATTCAAATGGAAGAGACTAAGCTGGAATAAGCTACTTAGTCTCTGCACAAATGAGCTTTAGCGTAACCAAAGCGATAAATCTACCGCGCCTTTGTGATTAAGATTAGCATCGCCAAAAACCTCAATGGCTAGGATCTGGTAGCCATTGGCGATTCCGTTGGTTTTAAAGCCTAAATCTGAGTTGTCCCAGCGGTTTGCATGTGGGCCAAAATCCAGTTCTTGGTTACTTCCTGTGGAAGTAGGGGAGCGACGAACACTCCAATATTGTTTGAATTGTCGGCTATCACCGTTGCCACAATATTGAGCGCCGTTACGGTCAACTAAATATACGTCGTAGGTGGCTCCGTTGGCATTCACGGTGCCTTTACTTTCCGCAGGTGCTCCTTCATTTTCGTCCCAAGGCACAAACTTACCTGGGCCCTTCCAGCTGTCTACTACATAGTACTCTTGGGAGTTACTGCCGCTGCAAGACCAACCATAAAGTGCGACTAAGGCTTTTTGAATATTTGAGTTGCTGGTGAGCTCGCCAACGTTGTAACCAATTTTTCTGTAACGTGCACCGTTTTCCCAACCTAGGCCACCAATGGCGTCTTCGCCCCAAGATTTGGCCATGTTCCATTCGGCTCGATAATGGCGTCCCGCATCATTATAAAAACCGATTTTCACATCACAGCTTTTAATGTTGTTTTGGCTAAGTTCAAACCACGAATAAAAGTGGCCTCGGTAGGTGCCTGAGCCGTAACCATTATCAGAGTCCGCTGCGGGGTCACAAATTGTTTTACCAATACTGGCTGCTAAGGCTGTAGTCGGGGTGAGTGAAAGTAATGAGCCAAATGCTAATGATAAGGCTAGAAGTGGAGTTTTCATTTGGGTGTTCCTATTCCGTTTAGGTTACCAACGAACTAGTCAGAGAATGCGTTTCGTAAGACCATACAACTCGTTAAATGCTATGTTTAATTATTTGAATTTGTGTACGTTTTTTGTACGGGTATAGTATTGGCTTGGTAAGATTTCTAGGTCAAACCCAAAATTTAAAAGACAAGGGCGCATCATACTAAGCGATGAAATTTTACCGTTTACAAAAAAACGAAATTGACTAGTGATAAAAAATGAACGAAATAATCTATTGTTTTATCGTACTATTTAATCGCAGAGGGGGGAATCACCCAGCCTGTAAGCCAGCTAGCTACAGTGAGGTAGCAACAAAGTATGCCTTACCATGAGCTTTACCGACCAAGACTAAAGCAATAAGCTTGATAGGCAGGGGGCAAGTTCGCCCCATTTATTCCCTTTATAGTTAGTTGCTGCTTTCATGAACATTTGAAGCGCCGCATCTTTCTATTATTAGCGGGTTTATTGTTGTAACAGCTGCAATAAGAAATGTTGCTTCCTTATTGCCTTAGGCCTCCACTTCTTTTTTCAGAGTAAAGCTCATAACGTTGCTACTCATTGTTAAGACTGAAAATGATATTCGTGATTTAGAGACTGCAGTAACCAGCATAGGAGGCCTAGAAACTAAACCTTAAAGCGAAGGAGTGTTACACAAAAGATTAAGTATTTAGTGAGTAAAAAAAGGGTGCGCCATAGCGCACCAAAAAAGAAAGTGGTATTCGGAATAAAATTAGTTAATTGAGGCTAAAATAGCATCAAGCTTGGCGTACTTCTCAAAGATTTTTTGTTCCTCCGCTTCATTATAAGTATTACTCAATAAGGCTATTTCACTATGCTGAATGTCTCGCCATAGCTTCAAGGCTTGTAACTGTTCTTCGCGGGTTAAACTTTCCAGTACATTCACTTTAACAAGGTCGGTTTTAGTCTCGTAGAACAGTTGGTCTAGGCGCTGATAAAGAACACTGAAGCTGATTTCAGCTTTCACATTATCGTCCAGTTCGCTGCTATCTAGTTGGTACTCTAACGCTAGCATCTGCTCACGCCATTCTAGCGCTTGAGGTTGTTTGTCTAGCGGTAAACGTGAGATAGAAGCGTCGTAATCAACCACTATAAAGGGGTCATTAAATGGCTCGAAGTCTTTGATGGCCTCGGCTTGCGCGCCACCGAGGTATAGCGCTAAAGCGAGCAATGGCGCGAGTAACCTCAAGTTTTGTTTAAGTCGGTATTTCATGCTAAATTCCTTAATGACTTAGTATTTCATGCTTATGTCAAACCAACCGGTTTAGGGTGCATCCTGATCCGGTTGGTACTCTAGCAAATCACCAGGCTGGCATTCTAAAACCTGACAAATCGCATTTAGGGTTGAAAAGCGGATCGCTTTAGCGCGGCCAGTTTTCAAAATAGATAAATTCTGTATTGATATTCCTACTGCTTCAGACAGTTCATTTAAGCGCATTTTTCTTTTAGCTAGCATCACATCTAAGTTGATTACTATTGTCATGAACCGCTCCCACTAAATAGTTGCATCTACATCAGCTTGAATTTGCACGCCCAAGTGCATTACGTGAGCAATCACAATCATAAACAAGCCGGCTAATAACAGTGGAAAGTCGAGAGAGATATATTCCATGCTTGCCCACTCATGAGGCGGTGGAACCGGGCCAAATAAGTCTTCCATTGGCGGGGGAGCAAAGGGCGGATTCAATTCAATATCAAAGGGAATCATGATGTGTTCGATAAGGTAATTAGCCACACTATTCACGATAAATAAGGCGACTAAAGTCCAGCCGATGCAACGAAAATGGTTAGTGGTTTCTAAGGTGAATACTTTACCTAAACTGTAAGCCTTAAATAACCGGTCTATTTCCCATACCAGTGAAGCCATCAATAATGAGGTGATAAAGAAAATTGCCACCGAACTCACTCTCATTGAGATAGGTAAAGGCTCTGGAGGGAAAAACGCTTCGGGTGGTAATAATGAAAGTTCGTCAATGGGTAACTCGGGAGGGCCAAACAACATATCTAAAATAGTGTAAAAGCTATATACCCAAGGGCTGTTTTTCATTGGTTCTATATCTAAACCTAGCTCACTAGGAAAACCAACCATACAAACTAATATTAGTGCAACTAAGCTCCATAAGAAGATCCGCATTCTTTTACCTACGGCACTAATAGCCTCAATGGACTGCATTGTCTATGTTCTCCCTGCTAGACGAACCTCTACGATAAACAATGTTTATTTATCGTTTATCATTAAATAATGAATGATAAAATTCTCAAAGTAAACACTTATAAGAGAGGTTTCTTAGATAAACTTAAGCTTTGCTGATAGCGAGCTTTGCTTTTGACAGGCAGGTCTCATTTAGTTAGCGTTAGCACTTCTTACATCCTTCGGTAGCCCCATCTAAATGAACTCAAATATGACCCATCAATTAGAAGCGAAATGCCTTGCCTTTTTACAGCAGCAAGTCTGTGCTGATGCTGCCCATAAACTTGATCATATTTTGCGAGTTGTTGGCTTAGCGACGTTGTTTTGTCAGCAAGAAGGCGCAAAGTTAGCGGTGGTTTTACCCGCGGCCTACTTGCATGACTGCGTGACGCTGGCTAAAAACCATCCGCAGCGTGCTAATGCCTCAATGCTTGCTGCAGATAAAGCAGTAGCGTTCTTGACTGATATAGATTATTCCGCCGATTATTTGGCCGACATTCATCATGCCATTGTGGCGCATAGTTATAGTGGGCAAGTTAAGCCGAAAACCTTGGAAGCGAAAATTGTTCAAGATGCCGATCGCTTAGATGCTTTAGGTGCTATTGGTATTAGTCGCTGTATTCAGGTGGGTAGTGGATTAGGAAGAGATTTGTATCACACCAATGATCCCTTATGTGAGCAACGTACTCCCAATGACACGCTGTATACCATCGATCATTTCTTTACTAAATTATTGTTAATTCAGGATACGGTGCATACCGACGCCGCTAAGAAAGAGGCCAAAATACGCAGTCAGTTTATGCGGAGTTTTTTAACTCAGCTAAAAAGTGAGTTATCGTTTTAGTTCAGCCATTCACTTTGATGTTGAGGTACTTAGACTGTTGTTTAAATACGTGGAGTACTAACCATCCTTGGTCAGCGCTATTATTACTGAGTACTTAGAAACGGAAATCGAAACCTATCGTTCCAATTGTTTCCTCAGACTTTACACTGCCTTTGTTACTAATCGGGTTGTAGTAAGCACTGTCTACTTCAAGCACGTCGTACTTCACTTCTAAGTAGATGTTTAAGATGTTATCACCTAGATGAGTACGGATACCTTGTAACCACATTAGGTTTACCACATTCATTTCTACGCCATCAAAAGATTTACCCATATTGGCATTAAGCACTGTGTAGTGGGTATTGTTCCAAGGCTGTAACACGTAGAGGTTCAGTGAGCTCATATGAGAGTTGTCTGAGCCTAAGAATTTTGCAACGTTGGTTCCGTTTGCGCCGCCAAAGTCTGCAATGCCTTTGCATAAACCATTTTCTAGGTCACCATAATTGCGGCAATTAGAATCAATGCTGTTACCAATACCATCTACATCCCAGTCAACATAGGTGTAGTTGATAGATGGGAAGAACATTGTACCTTCGGCAGTTTTTAGCGGCAGCATGTAACCAGCGGTATACATGTTAGTAAGGTCGGTCACACGATATAAATCGGTATACACGCCACCAAAGCGCGCATCAAAGTGAGCAAGACGAAAGCGGAAGTTGTCACTTTCGGTGTAGTACTCGCCTAATAAAGTGGTTTGGGTTGTTTCTGTTCCGCTACCACCGCCAGCAGCGAGTTTAATTTGGCCATTATGGTCGGCTGCGATGCCTCCACGCCAATTGCTGTTACGAGGATCGGCATCGTGAAACTCTTCATCAGCAGTTGGTGCTGCTACTTCTTCAGCGAAGCTTAACGGTGAGAACAGGGCGGTTAAAATCGCCGATGCGATTAGCGTGTTATTTAGGTTTGTCATAGTAACTACTGGGTTAGCTGTTTGAGTGGCGGCATCTTACAAATAAGCTGTTTTTTGTAAAATACCCAGTAGTGACTTTAACTAATTCGATTTCTGACTTGAGCTGGATATAGAGTTTATTATCGATATAATCCATTCGTTTAGTGGATTGTCTTTATTTTGCTGGCGTAGGCAAACTACAATATCTGAGACTCCTTCGGCAAAATCTTCTAGACTTTGCGGCAACGACACGCTGACTAAGCTGGTTTTTTCTGGCAGCATTGAGCGACTTGCCGCCAATATCCCTTCGCTTTGTTCACATGCATTCATCGCTAACAGAAAGTTATCGGTTTTTAGGCTGATTTGCGGCTCCACTTTTAGGTTATTAACTAGCATGTCGAAGTGAGCACGTAAGTCGTTCCAGTTACTGGCATTCCAAATAATTAAAGGCCAATGAAAAATACTGTCTAAAGTCTCTGGAGGAGACGTGGCTAAAGGGTGTTGCGGATTGACGAGCAAGATAAACTCATCTTTAGCGATGACTTTTTGACTGATTGATTTAGGTAAAAAGCGGTTAAAAAAGTTCACACCTAAGCAAGCTCTACCTTGCAGCAACTTCTCTGTACTTGATTCACCCCATTCCTCTAAGCACCAAGTAACATTGGGAGCGGCGTCTGACAGCGCCTTGTATAAACGAGAACCATAAACAGACATGAGAGGGCGATTTAAAATAATCACTCGCTCACCTTCTAGTTGTGAAGGGTCAATTTGTTTATCGTTCTGTAAGGCCTGCTGCGCAGCATGTAATAGCCCAGGGATATGCTCTACAATTTTTTCTAAATAGCTGGTGGGCGCCAAACGATTGCCAGAACGTATGAGCAGGCGATCATTTAAAATCTCTCGCGCTTTGGCTAAATGGCGAACCACTTTTGATTGAGAGAGTTGTAAACGTTCAGCTGTTTTATAGGTGTTTTGGGTTTGATGTAAATCAAGCAGTACTTTTAGTGTGCCTAACTCTATTTCATCGAGCCGCATTCTTAATATCTTTTATTATTTGGTGTTTATGTCTGCATTGTAATTTAATGTTGAGATTTAATATTGATTTGGTCGATATTTATGCGAGATTATAGCTAAACCTGAACACTGCGTGGAGGGCTAAGAAAGAGTATTAACATGGATGTGTCGGTAACAAAAAAGCCGACGTTAAGATGTGTCGGCTTAATGTTAGCGCTTCGCTTATTTTACATTACTCATCACTTGTTATTACTCGGCGTGGCTTAGATTCAATGGCTTTTAGGTAATCATGGGTCCAAATTTGCGAGCGAATTTTACGGCGATTACCGCGGCTTACATACAAGTTTTGTTGTTTGCCATCTAATACTCGCGCCTTGGTGGTATCAGCAAACTGTAGTTCTAGTAAGTCGATAACCCGCTGTTTTAATTCTTCATCGTAAATCGGTACACCCACTTCAACTCGCTCTTCAATGTTTCGAGTCATCCAGTCGAACGAGGCAATGTAGACTTGATCTTCTCCACTGTGGTGGAAATGAAATACTCGAGGGTGTTCTAAGAAGCGGTCAACAATACTAATAATACGGATATTGTCGCTCACCCCCTCTAAACCTGGCACTAATGAACACATGCCGCGGATCACCATGCGAATTTTTACCCCAGCTTTGCTTGCTGCATACAAACGGGTCACTAAGCCTTTATCAACTAAGTTGTTTACCTTAATAGTAATGGCTGCAGGGTGGCCTAAGTTGGCTTGGTTTATCTCGTAATCAATTAAGCTGAACAAGCGGCGACGAGTATCGTTAGGCGAAACAATTAAGTGCTGGAACTTAAAGCGTCGATAAGGCTGCTGAATAAAACGAAATACGTTTTCTACTTCCTGGCCAATCTCTTGGTTTTTAGTAAACAGTGCAAAATCGGTGTAAATTTTGGCGGTTTTTTCATGGAAGTTACCAGTACCAATATGGCTATAAAATACCCGTTGGTCGCCTTCTTTACGTGTAACAAGCAACAACTTAGAGTGCACTTTTAGCGAGGGCACGCCAAAGACTACTTTTACGCCGGCATCGGTGAGCATTTGTGCCCAGCCAATGTTTGCACCTTCATCAAAACGTGCGCGTAATTCAATCACTACGGTGACGCGTTTGCCATTATTGGCAGCGTCAATTAACGAGTTCATTAGGTGAGATTTTTTGGCCACCCGATAAATGTTGATTTTGATGCTGCTGACTTTAGGGTCAAACGAGGCTTGGCGAACAAACTCCGAGATATAACGGAATTTGTGGTAAGGGTAATACAGCAAAATATCACGCGCGCTGATAGCGTCAAATACAGTATCAAAGCTATCAAAGTCTCGGCAATTTAATGCCGGGATTTTGTTGTTTTCTAGGTACTTTCTGCCCACATTTGGAAAGCCAATGAAGTCTTTAAAGTTATGATAACGACTGCCGCTTACACTGTGGTCTAGTTTTGATATGTGCAGCATTTTACTCAAGCGTTTGATCATACTGTTGGGCATTTCTCTGTCGTAAACAAAACGCACCGGTTCTGCTGTTAAACGCTGTTTAATGCCTCCAGACATTTTTTCTAATAAACCTTGGTCTACCTCATCGGTGAGATCGTAGTCTGCATCGCGGGTCATTTTAATTGAGTATGCCGATATGGTGTCGTACTCGTAAAATCCACGCAGTAAATCATCCAAACAAAAACGGATAATATTATCTAAGATGATCATTGTTTTGCGGGTTTTAGAACCATCTGGCGGCAATACTACAAAGCGCGGTAGGGTATCGGTGGGGATCTCAATCAACAAGTGACTTTCTTTATCCCCTTTTTTAACTTCAACCGCTAAGTAGGTGTACTCATCTTTTAAGAAGCGAACCAAGTCTGTACGTTTGGTAATAACAATTGGTGTGATGTGACGAAGCACTTTGTCTTTAAAGTATTTACGCACCCAGTTTTGATGATTATCACTTAACTGATCTTCATTAATTAGGAAGATATTACGGCGCGCTAATGTGAGAATAATTTCCCGGTAGGTCTCATCAAAGTCTTGCTGTAGTTCGGCAAGCTTGGCTTGCACGTCACTAAGTAACTTGATCGAGCCGTCGTCTTTCTGTTTTAACTCATTTAAGATGATTCTGCGTTTTAGTGCTGCCACGCGTACTTTATAAAACTCATCTTGGTTATTAGAAAAAATCCCTAAAAAGCGCACTCGCTCGATGATAGGCACGGAGTGATCTTGGGCTTCTTGCAAAACACGTTGGTTAAACGAAAGCCAACTTAACTCTTTCTCAATATAAAGACTGTCGCTCATTGGTCACCTATATAAAATACTGCTTAAGTTACTCATCTAGTCTTGGTCAAAATCTACCATCAAATCATCAGCTAGTGATTCCAAAGAATCTTGAATATTGCCTAGTTGCTCTTCATTAGCGCAAGGTACTAATAGATGCGCGGTAAAGATAAGGCCGCCCCAGTTAGGCGCGCTGGCAACAAGGGTGTTTATTTCAGTGATGCTAACACCTAGTGCATTTAGCGCTTGAGTGACTTCTTTAACAATGCCTACTCGATCGTTGGCAGTAACGGTAATAGCCACTTGAGCTTGCTCTGCATCGCCACTTTTATCGCCTTCTGCGATGTTAACCAATAAGCCATCTTGATCTTGTAAGGCATGGCTTAGGCTAGCTAAGTGCTGTTCGTCTACCTCTATATGCAGAATGCCGGCAAACTGCCCGGCAAGCTCGGTTAAACTGCTGGCTAGCCAGTTGCCTTTATGTTGCACTACTAAAGAAGATAATTGGTCTACAATACCTGGGCGGTCTTTACCAATTACGCTGACTACGAGTTGTTTCATCTTGTTGCTCCTTAGTAGGGGAGGTTATCGCGCTAAGTGCAGAAAACTAAGCGTAATTACCGAGGGATTAAAGTATGCATAGCTTTTATTGATTTAGGAAGATGTAAGCCCGCGCACTTGAAGAAAAATCATCCACCTACGCAATATAATTTCACTGTAATATTAGCTACATACAAATGTAACACTGGCTTGCTAATGATAGAACAGTAAGCCCCTTAAAGCCCTCAAAATTGTGACATTTTTTTTAGTATTTCACTCTGTAACAATACTGTCATAAAACTGCCATATACTTTCGCCAGATCTATTAAATTGTGAGGGATATATGACGCAGTCAGTGTCATTTAATAGTAGTGCTCAGCGGCAAATTAAGGACCGACTAACCCGCTACAGCGTAAGTGCTGGCGGAATTGTGGTTCTTTTGGCGTTGATCTTAATTTTCTTCTATTTATTGTACGTGGTAGCACCTATTTTTTATGGGGCTAGCTTAGAAAAGTCAAAAACCATTCCGCTAAACGATAGTCATACTACCGTGGCCATTGGTGTTGAAGAACAAAACGAAATTGCCTATCGCTTTAACAGTGATGGTCGCTTACGTTTCTTCAACCTAACCGATACGCCGCGTGAGTTTACAGATTATCAAGTTGACGCAGAAATAACTGCGGCAGACCGCACAGTGCCAAACCAAGGCTTAGTGGCCTACGGTACTCGTGAAGGTACAGCTTACGTGGTTGCGCCGAAGTTTGGCGTTAGTTACCCCAACGACAAACGCTTAATTACGCCGAGCTTAGACTACCCAATGGGTGAGCAAGCATTGAGCATTGATGCCCAAGGGCAGCCTATTGTTCAGTTGGCGTTTGAACGCGAAGAAGAGTCTGCAGTAGTGGCCGCCATTACCGAAGATGGTCGAGGCATGTTGGTACGTTTAGAAGCCGAAGAAGACATGTTTAGCGAGTCTTTAGAATGGTTGCCTGAACTCGCTGAAATTCCGAGTCTGCCAAAAAGTGTTGATCAAATGTTGGTCACACCTGACTTGCGTCGTTTGTATATTCGCAGCGGTAACCAACTAGCAAACTACAACATTTCAAACATTGATGATGTGCGTTTAAACTCGGTTGATTTCATCAACAGTAAAGACGCTAATGTTACAGACCTTGCCTTACTTACTGGCGCTAGCTCGCTGATCGTTGCAAACGATAACGGCAGTATTACTCAGTGGTTTGATGTGGCTAAAGATGGCGTACGTAAACTCACTCAAATTCGCGAATTTAACGCTGGCACTAAAATTAATGAGATTGGTGTTGAGTATTTCCGCAAAGGGTTTGCAGTAAGTGGCGAAGATGGGTCTATTACCCTATTTCACACTACTGGCGGTGGGCGTTTAGTGCGCGAGATGACCGACTCTAAAGCCTTTGGTTTAGCCTTCTCACCACGTGCCAGCGGCCTATTAACAGAATCTGAGAAGGGCCTAGAATTTTACCACGTAGATAATGAGCACCCAGAAGTAACTTGGCGCGCATTGTGGAGCAAAATTTGGTACGAAGGTTACCCAGAACCGCAATATGTTTGGCAATCAACCTCGGCCAGTGATGACTTTGAGCCTAAATTGAGCTTAGTGCCGATTTCCTTCGGTACCATTAAAGCTGCTTTTTATGCGATGTTATTTGCTGCACCCATTGCCTTAGCGGGTGCTATTTACACCGCTTACTTTATGTCTGCGCCGCTACGTAAAGTGGTTAAGCCTACCGTTGAAATTATGGAAGCTTTACCTACGGTAATCTTGGGCTTCTTAGCCGGCTTATGGTTAGCCCCTCTTATTGAAGACAACTTACCCGGTGTTATCGCCATTATGGTGTTACTGCCGGTCGGCTTCCTAGCAACTGCTTTTGCTTGGTCAAAAATGCCGAAGAAAGTGCGTCAACTATTACCAGACGGTTGGGACGCCATCGTGCTTATCCCAGTAGTACTGTTTATTGGTTGGGGCTGTATTCAAATTAGTCCTGCGCTTGAGCAATGGATGTTTGACGGCGATGCACGTTTGTACCTGACCAACGAGTTAGGGATTAGTTTTGACCAACGTAACTCAATGGTGGTGGGTTTAGCCATGGGTTTTGCGGTTATTCCGACTATTTTCTCAATTGCCGAAGATGCGATTTTCTCGGTGCCTAAGCACTTGAGCAATGGCTCGTTAGCGTTAGGTGCTACGCCTTGGCAAACCTTGACTAAGGTGGTCATTCTTACCGCCAGCCCAGGTATTTTCTCGGCCGTAATGATGGGCCTAGGTCGCGCAGTTGGCGAGACCATGATTGTACTGATGGCTACAGGTAATACTCCGGTAATGGATTGGAGTATTTTCCAGGGTATGCGTACTTTGTCAGCTAACATCGCGGTAGAAATGCCAGAGTCTGAAGTGGGAAGCTCACATTACCGAGTGCTGTTCTTAGCGGCCTTTGTATTGTTTGTATTTACCTTCGCATTTAACACCATTGCTGAATTTGTGCGCCAACGTCTGCGCGACAAATACAGCTCGCTGTAATAGGGATATGGGAACTAACCGATGAATAAGTGGTTTAAATCAGGTAACCCGTGGATTTGGATGACAGCCGGTGCGGTAAGCATAAGCTTAGTAGCAGTAATTGGATTACTGCTACTGATTGCCGCACGAGGCTTAGTTTACTTCTGGCCAAGCCCAGTGCTTGAAATGGAAGTTCATCAGTTTGGCAAAAACCAAACGGTTATTGGTGAACTGTACGAAACAGAGTTAGTGCCAATTGAGCGCTTACAAGCCTCTGGCGCTAACTTAGAAGGCTTAGACGGCGACTTTGTAGAACGTTTTCTAATAAAAACCGGTAACCGCGAATATGTTGATCTAGATTTTCGCTGGCTAACTGAAAACGAAATCTTGTCGAAGACACGCCCAGAAAATATTGCGGTGGTAGAGCGTAGAACCAACGGTAACTTTTATGGTTACGTTGAAGGTATTGTTAAAGGCGGCGAAACAATTGACGCTTCTTTAGATACTGACCACACAACATTGTATGAGCTGTTAGAGCGTTCAAACGACATTATTGAACAAGCTGACTCGTTGCAACGCAGCGATATTGGTAGCATTAACTACAGCCTAGAGCGTTTACGCCTTAAACAGCGTAAATACGAAATGGCTGAAGAGTTAACCGCTGAGCGCCTAGCGGGTATTGAGGCTGAAGAAGAACAGCTTCATCAAGATTACTTGGTATTAGAGAAACAGTTGTTCGCTTACCGAGACGATGCGCGTCGTGACCAACTTGTTATTCGCGATATGCGTGGCGAGTTGGTGACCATTCCAATGGACAATGTATTGGATGTGTTCTTCCCTAACGAGATGAACTGGTTCGATAAAGTAGGCCATTGGGTACATCAAGCAACCAAGTTTATTGTATCTGAACCGCGTGAAGCGAATACCGAGGGCGGGGTATTTCCAGCCATCTTTGGTACGGTATTCATGGTAATGCTGATGGCGGTTATTGTTACGCCCTTAGGTGTGGTTGCCGCTATTTACTTGCACGAATATGCAGGTAATAACAGCTTGACTCGCTTGATTCGTATCGCGGTGATTAACTTAGCGGGTGTGCCATCTATTGTATACGGCGTATTTGGCTTAGGTTTCTTTGTGTACATGCTAGGTGGCAGTATTGATTCCTTGTTCTATCAAGAGTCTTTACCTACACCTACCTTTGGTTCGCCAGGGGTTATTTGGGCAGCCTTAACCTTAGCCATTCTTACCTTACCGGTGGTTATTGTCTCCACTGAAGAAGGCTTGTCGCGTATTCCAAGTGCGGTTCGTCAAGGTTCGTTAGCGTTAGGTGCGACCAAAGCAGAAACCTTGTGGCGTATCGTTATTCCTATGGCTAGCCCAGCCATTATGACGGGATTAATTTTAGCGGTAGCTCGTGCAGCAGGTGAAGTAGCACCATTAATGTTAGTAGGTGTGGTGAAGCTAGCGCCAACCTTACCTTTAGATGGTAACTTCCCGTTTATTCACCTTGAGCGTAAGTTCATGCACTTAGGATTCCACATTTATGATGTAGGTTTCCAAAGCCCGAATGTAGAAGCGGCACGCCCTCTGGTATATGCCACTGCATTTTTATTGGTAACGGTTATTATTGGCTTGAACTTGGCAGCCATTCAAATCCGTAACCGTTTACGTGAAAAGTTTAAAACGTTAGACCAATAAGCTAACGGCAAATTTGTAGGAAAAAAAATGATTTCTTTGAATACAGAAAATAGTCGAGATACTAAATTAGATTTGGCTAACTTAACGGCAGAACAAACCGCTTTGGAAGTAAAGAATCTCGATCTTTACTACGGTAGTAAACAAGCCTTGTTCGACGTATCGATGAAGATCCCTAAAGGGCAGGTTACCGCATTTATTGGCCCGTCGGGTTGTGGTAAATCTACCTTGTTGCGTTGTATTAACCGCATGAACGACTTGGTTGATATTTGTAAAATTAGCGGCGAAATTATGCTGCATGGCCAAAACATTTATGACAAAAGCGTAGATGTTGCGGCGCTACGTCGTAATGTGGGCATGGTATTCCAGCGCCCAAACCCATTCCCTAAATCAATTTATGAGAATGTGGTTTACGGTTTACGCCTACAAGGTATAAAAGACCGCCGAGTATTAGATGAAGCAGTAGAGCGCTCATTACGTGGCGCAGCACTTTGGGAAGAAGTAAAAGATCGTTTGCACGAAAATGCCTTTGGTTTATCAGGTGGTCAGCAACAACGTTTAGTTATTGCTCGCGCCATTGCTATTGAGCCAGAAGTGCTATTATTGGATGAACCTACATCGGCTCTCGACCCAATTTCAACATTGACGATTGAAGAACTGATTAACGACCTCAAGAGTCGTTACACCGTGGTGATTGTGACTCACAATATGCAACAAGCGGCGCGTGTATCCGACCAAACAGCCTTTATGTATATGGGCGACATGGTGGAATACGCTGATACCAATACCTTGTTTACCACACCGGCGAAGAAACAAACCGAAGATTACATTACAGGCCGCTACGGTTAACCATACCGTGGCTGAGGAAGAGATATGGATAAGTTAAATATGAATAAACACATATCTGGTCAGTTTAATGCTGAACTTGATCATGTGCGTAATCAGATTATGGCGATGGGTGGATTAGTTGAACAACAACTAAAAGACGCTCTTAGCTTGTTAAGCCGGCCCGATGCTGAATTGGTGAATAAAGTTATCACTACCGATAGCAAAGTTAACTCTTTTGAAGTGGCAATTGATGAAGAGTGTACGCGCATTATTGCGAAGCGCCAGCCAGCAGCAAGTGACTTACGTATAGTCATGGCCATTATTAAAACCATTGCAGATTTAGAACGTATTGGTGATGCTGCAGAAAGCATTGCACGTATGGTTGAGCGCAATATGGACAAACCTTTTAAAGCATCGTTAACCAGTTTGGAGCATTTAGGCCAACATACGGCAAAAATGCTGCACGACGTGTTAGATGGGTTTGCACGTATGGATGTAGAAACTGCGTGGCAAGTACACCAAGAAGATAAAAAAGTAGATAAAGAATACGAACGTTTGATTCGTGAGTTAATGACTTACATGATGGAAGATCCACGTTCTATTCCCCAGGTACTAGATGCTTTAGCTGCTGCGAGAGCGATCGAGCGTGTTGGCGACCGTTGCCAAAACATTGCTGAGTACATTATCTACTTCGTAAGAGGTAAGGATATTCGCCATTTAGCCGGTGATGAAGTAGAAAAACTGCTGTAGTTAATAGGTATTACCCAGTTAAAAGCCGGCATATTGTCGGCTTTTTTATTTTTCCGAATATTTTTTTCAAAAAAATTTTGTTTTTCTGGTCTGAACAGTCAGGGATTAGAGTTTTGTTTTATAACGACTCACTTTCAGCTTCGGTCGAGTCAACGATCAATCTCTCAGTGAAAATTGCAAAATAAGATTTAAACTACTGTTTTAATTTTTCCTTAAGCTACTATTTTTAATGGATAATATCGCCTTCTCTTGTTTCTTTTCATTCATTTCTAATAATCCTTACGTTTACGTAAAGGTTAATTAATTCTGGCGCTAGTCATTACGATAACGTCATTAGGTTATTTAATTACGTAATTAAATTCCTTTTCTAGACTTTTGTAGTAACAAGCATGTTGCTGAAATGTTGCGTATTTAGAGTTATTACTTTAAATAAAGCTTTGCTTTTGTTTTTTACGATGATATAAAAAACAGGGTCTTGAGGTGGTTTTGAAACGGTTGTTTTAAATTTATCTGCTGGTGAGACTTTAGTTTTAGTGTTTAACATTGAGGCTGTTGCTTATCGTAACCTGAGTTACAACTACGTGATTATTACATTTTGGGTCGTGATTTACGGGTGATTCATATGACATATAAGCAATAGGTAAACACTGAACGCATTAGCCGACCATGTTAAACAGGCTCAGGCCTATTTAACCCAGCTAGAGTGAGGCAGTAGCCACAGCCAATAGCAATAATAATGCTGACCATGGCGCCTCACACATTGGCTCAGTACTTTTAGATAAAACCAGAAAAAGGTAAAAGTACTGAGTTAAATTTTCCAAGCCCTGTTGGCTTGGTGTGCACTAAAACAATCCGCAGTTATAGCGGGTATAGAAAGAACTACGTGAATATGCGGTACAAGTAAATTGTATCTAGGAATAGGGTCTAAGAGGGATTGAACATGACATTAACAAGAGAACAGCAAATTCAAGCATTAGAAAAAGACTGGGCAGAGAATCCTCGTTGGAAGGGGGTTAAGCGCCCTTATAGCGCGGAAGAAGTTGTTAAATTGCGCGGTTCATTCATTCCAGAAAATACAGTAGCGCGTCGCGGCGCAGAAAAATTATGGTCTCTCGTCAATGGCCAAGCCAAAAAAGGCTATGTTAACTGTTTGGGTGCACTAACCGGTGGCCAAGCCGTTCAGCAAGCTAAAGCGGGCATTGAAGCCATTTACCTATCTGGTTGGCAGGTTGCTGCCGATAACAATTCTGCATCAAGCATGTACCCAGACCAATCCTTGTATCCAGTCGATTCTGTGCCAAAAGTGGTTGAGCGCATTAATAACTCTTTCCAGCGCGCTGACCAAATTCAGTGGGCAAACGGCCTATCGCCAGCGAACGGTGGCTTAGATTATTTCTTGCCGATTGTTGCAGACGCTGAAGCAGGGTTTGGCGGCGTACTAAACGCCTTTGAACTGATGAAAAACATGATCAAAGCAGGTGCGGCAGGTGTTCACTTTGAAGATCAATTAGCGTCAGTGAAAAAATGTGGTCACATGGGCGGTAAAGTATTGGTTCCAACCCAAGAAGCGGTTCAGAAGCTAGTCGCTGCACGATTTGCAGCTGATGTAGCAGGTGTACCAACACTGGTTATTGCCCGTACTGATGCCAATGCTGCTGACCTATTGACTTCAGACGTTGACCCTTATGACGCTGAATTTGTGCAAGGTGAACGCACAGCAGAAGGATTCTACAAAGTAAACGCGGGTATCGATCAGGCGATTAGTCGTGGCTTAGCTTATGCCGAATACGCAGATTTGATTTGGTGTGAAACAGCTACGCCGTGTTTAGAAGAAGCGCGTAAATTCGCTGAAGCTATTCATGCTAAACACCCTGACCAACTGTTGGCTTACAACTGTTCTCCATCATTCAACTGGCGCAAAAATTTGGATGATGAAACTATTGCGAAGTTCCAACAAGAGCTTAGCGACATGGGCTATAAATACCAATTCATTACTTTAGCCGGTATTCATAACATGTGGTACAACATGTTCGACTTAGCGCATAACTACGCGCAGGGCGAAGGCATGAAGCATTACGTAAATATGGTGCAAGAGAAAGAATTCCAGGCTGCAGATCGTGGTTACACCTTTGTAGCGCATCAACAAGAAGTGGGCACCGGTTACTTTGATCAAGTGACTAATGTTATTCAAGGTGGCCAATCATCTGTTACCGCTTTAACAGGTTCTACAGAAGAAGAGCAATTTAGCTAAACGCTTAGGTCCCTAAGTAAAATAATAATAACAAGCTAAGTAACACACTTTTTTGAGCAGCCCAAGGGTTGCTCTTTTTCTTTTATTAATTTATCTGTCATAACCATTAATATTTATGCTTTTATTTTAGATGTTTGATATTTATTGTTTCATTCTAATATGGCTTAGGTTATAACCCGACCGTGAATTTATTTTAACGAAATTTATAGAGGGATCTATTTTGAAGTACAAGTTATTGGTATCGGGAATTTCATGTATCGCCTTATTATTGAGTGGTTGTGGTGGAGGTAGTGACGGTGGTAGTGCTGGCGGTGATTCGCCTTCTACGCCATTAATTACTCCTGAACCTTTGAAAGATATTAATATTTTACTCGAGGGAAGCGAGGTTTACCCAGGTTTACGTTTATTGGTTGGAAGCGCTGATGGGTTTTCCGATCATGAGTATACAATGAACCAACGTTACAGTGATTCTGGTATCACAGTTGAAACGGGCAGCACTGTAGAGGTTGAAGGGGAGCTGATTGAGTCGTTAGCTATTTCTACAACTGCATCTGAATCAGAAGCTTACCTAAAACTAGTTGCAAACAAATCTATGGATTTGAGTGAGTTTGAATCATCAGGTGCCTTTGTGTTACTGATGAAAGTTGGATTAGCAACTTACGTGGATAACACGGTAGATTGGAACGACATTGTTGGCCAGTTCAACCTATTTTCAATGCAAACTAATTTGGGAACAAGCGATGGCGAAGGTAATGTGATTGACTATGTTAATCGCGCCAATATGTTTTTTCACCAAACTAAAATGCAAGAGATACAAGCCAATGGTGAATGGAATGCGGTACTAATTCCTGTATCTTGTTTGGTTAATAATACTGATGCTCGAGGTGATTTTGATATTGCCCAGGTAGATGAGATTCTTCGATTAGATATGCGTAATGGTGCAACTGATTACGAGTTAGCTTCAGTTGCGTTAATTAAAGATGCTGAATTGGGCTCTGACCCACAGAGTTTATGCCATTTCTCATACGCTCCCATCGACTCTTTGCTTTAATTTTTTCGATTTGATTAAAGAGAGGGCTTACCCTCTTTTTAATGACTTGAACTTTCTAGATTATATTGGTGTACAAATTTAATCACCCTTTTTAACACCAGTGGGTAAAACTCAGAAAAGGCCTGATCTATGGTTTGGCTATGTTTATCTATGTCACCTAACATCAATTCAAGCTTAGTTGGGCGACGGAGTCGACGACTTATTGCTTTTAAAGTTCCTGTTATTTGCTGATGGTCATTGTAGTGGGTAAGCCAATCGTATTCGCGCATATGCGTGGCGGTGACCAACGCGCGTTCTTTGAGCGGGTAATTGTGCAACTGTTGGTAGCAATGCGTAATAAATTCATCCCTGGAGCCAGAGTGATAGTGAGGCCAATGTTGGCTCAACAAATAATCAAAATATACATCTAAGGCGATGCCTGCATAGCGACGCATTGTTGGATGAAAGCAGAGATTAAGCTTTAGTTGAGCAACCTGTTGATCGGTAAAGCTGTCTATATGCCGATGCAATAATATCCCTAGTTGTTCAGGCTCAGGATAATATTGCCACTGGTTACCTTTCACAAAGTCGCCAAGTAATGCCCCGGGTATAGAGGTATTGGTGTATTGGGCGATATGGAAATGCGCAAGGTAATTCATTCAATGAGCTTATATCAGTGTAACGCCCTAAGGCAGTAAAATAGCAGGTAAATTACTTTAGCATGCCCGTTTGCTTCAAGAACTGATTGTATCCATAGAGCCATAAATCACCATAGTTATAAAACACTTCATGGCCATTGATGTCGCCACCTAATTGATAGAACTGAAATTCTACTTGGGAGGAATGTTCAGCAAATGCGTTTACGTAACTTTGTATGGTGCTGTCAGAGTAATAGGCGTCGTTACGTCCGTAGATAAACAAATGTGGCAGCGGATTATTTTGTGCTGCTTGTGCGAACAAACCGAGGTTGCTGGCACTCTCGGCGTTTATTTGGCATTGCTCACCCATCCAGCCACCAGAAAAATTAACCACACCTTTGAACAAGGTTGGATGTTTGGCTGCATAAACCACAGAGAGTAAGCCACCACGAGAATTACCACTGATTAAGATTTTGTCTTGGTCGACCCAAGTTTGCTGTTTAATAAAAGCGAAAGTGGCGTCTAAACTTTGTTGCGCATAACGTAGGCCTGCTTCCACGCTGTTGACACTACAATTGTAAGATTCTTTATACTCGCCTTCAGAGTTACCGCGGCCACGGCGCATAGGCACTAACAACGCGATATTGTGCTTAGTAAAGTAAGCGCCTAAACCCCAAGGTTTAATGCTCAAGTCTTTATCAATAATGCCAGGACCGGTAGACCCATGATTAAACACGACTAAGGGAAATGGGCCTTCGCCAATAGGTTTGTAAAGAGTTGCCTCAAGCCTTATCTCGCTGTCCCACAATAGCCCTGGATCCGTCATTGGGATCCATAGGGTTTCGCCGTTATCCTCGGCGATGCAGCAACTGCTTAAAAGAACTAACCCCAACGTGAGTATTCGAGCGTGCATTTTTATTATCCGTAACAGTGGCTATTAACCGAGCTTAAGTGGTCAGAACATATTGCTGTCGATAAGCATTGTCATGCCGAGCAAGGCAAACTAAAGAACGGAAAATACTAGCATTTCTGGGGGGTATTGTTTATCGGTTAACGATTAATTGGCGTACGGGGTGGAGAAGCAGACAAAAAAAATCCAGCGCTAGGCTGGACTAAAAAAACATAAGGAATGACTAATACGTGCTACAGCTAAAGCGCAAAATAGCAGGGGCGATTAGTGGCCCCATAAATCGACAAATTCAGTATCGGCTGAATACAGCGCCATAGGATGAAAGCGCCAAACAATTTATGGTGCAATCCTATCGTGACGCAGCTCACAAAACAACCTCTATTTGTAATTTTTTTACTAAAATTTAATTTATGTTCGTGTATTAGTTAGTGGTGTGTCACTAAAATTTGTAATATTGTTGTAATATTACCTAACTGTCTGAGTGTAAAGGCTCTTGTTCTGCTAACATTTCTAACAAAGAAATTGCCACACCAACAAAATCAGTATCGGTAATAATACCTATCAGCTTTTTACCGTCTACCACGGGTAAGCATCCAATTCTGTAACGCTCTATATGCCTTGCTGCTTCGCCCACACCAGCCTCTGGATCTACAGTATGTAACTTGGTCACCATAATATGGCAAAGCATAATTTGTTGTTCGTGAGCGGTGCGCTGTTCTTTGCTTGTGTTACTAAGTGAAGACTCTTGTGCCGCTAACAAAGTGCGCTCGCTTACTAGGCCAATGAGGTTTTGCTGGTTATCGACGATGGGAATGTGGCGGATCTTATGTTCATTGCACAGGCTAATCGCTTGCTCTAGCGTAGTTTGCTCTGAGGCGGTATGGGGGTTAGTTGTCATGATGTCTGCAATTTTAATCATAACGATACCTCTTGTTGTTTATCTCCCTTAAATCTAGTGGTTTAGGGGGAAAGCGACTTGATAAAAATCAACGAATTTAACGCTTTTTTAGGCGCTGGTTAAGACTTGTCGTATCGCTAGAAAAAGCGCTAAAAATACAATTGAATACTTTGCAAAATGGGTAATGTTCTGCTGCAAAATACGTCAAAAACTTAGCTGTGTTTGAGGTTTACACCCTTAGTGAGGTAGGACGCTAAGGGTGGTTTTAATGGTGGGTTAACAAGCTGGCTCACGGTTTAAAATAAGGTTTGGAACAGTCGGTTGGCGTAATCATCAGTCATACCGGCTATGTAGTCGGCAATAACACGCGCTTGGCTATCTCCGTCTTCTCCGGCTTGCTGCCAGCGTCTACGGGTATTAAGGGGTAAGAGGCGCATTGGGTCACTAGCAAATGCTTGGAATAACTCCATTACTACTTGCTGGCCTTTAAAGCGTACCATTTCAATTTCTGGTGTTTGAATAACATAATGCAATACAAAGCGCTTGAGTACTTCTAACGCTTGCGCCATTGGTGGGTCCATTCTGGCTTGTAAATCTAATAAGGGCTCGCCAAAGCGCTGTTGCTCTTGCAAACTAATAGAGGTGATAAAGGCGTTAACTAAACTTCCTATGGCGTCTTTTTGGTCGTAATGGTGGCGGCTAAACAGTTTGACCGATAGAGGGCCTATTTCATCCGCTAACCAGCATTGTTTAATATCGGCGATGGCAGAGGCCACTTGTTCTTGCCAATCATGACGATTCACAATGCCCATTACAATGGCATCTTCTAAGTCATGCACTCCATAAGCAATGTCATCAGCTAACTCCATAATTGAACAGTCTAGAGACTTAAAGCTTGATTTACGGTGTTGTTGCTCGCCCATGTCTCTGGAGTGAACAAACTGTTCTCGGTCTTGTTCTGATACGCTGGCTAATACCCAGTCGTATAAATGTTTGTCGTCATCGTAAACACCTTTAGCTGGCGCCCAATCTGCAACCTTTAGCTGGCGAAAGCTTTTAGCTACAGGCGGCAAGGGCTGGCGTTGGAGCTGACTGAGCAAACAGGGGTACTTCATTATGCCTAGCAAAGTGCGGCGAGTGAGATTCATCCCGTTATTTTTTGTGTAGGGTTCTAGCTTGGTAAGAATGCGAAAGGTTTGCGCGTTGCCTTCAAAGCCACCATCGTCGCGCATCATGTAGTTAAGCGCCACTTCACCTCCATGGCCGAAAGGAGGGTGGCCAATATCATGAGCCAAGCACAAGCTTTCTATTAAGTTTAGCTCTGGAAGACAATGGTTTTGAGCATGCTTAACGGTGTGTAAGTGGCCAACAATGCCGGTGCCAATTTGAGCAACCTCGAGAGAGTGAGTGAGGCGCGTGCGGTAAAAGTCGTTATTACCAATGCTCAGCACCTGAGTTTTATTTTGTAAGCGACGAAACGCGGCTGAGTGGAGGATGCGGGCGCGATCCCGTTGCCAAGAGTTACGGTGGTCGTTACGACGTTGGCTTTGATCTTCTGCGTAGCGTGCTGTACCGGCTTGTTCACTCAGTGCATTCATTCAAGTGGCTCTTTAAAAAATGATGTTGTTTACAGTACAACACATTTTCTAAAAATAACATGACCTTATGCTAAGGCAAAAAGCAATAAAAAAGGGCGCAGTTAGCGCCCTCTACTTCACTTTACTTTACTTGGTTTAGTCTGCTTGGCGATAACCATCAAGGAAGGTAGCGATACGGCCAATAGCTTCGCGTAGCTCTTCTTCTCGAGGAAGAAATACAATGCGGAAGTGATCGGGTTTGCTCCAGTTAAAGCCGGTGCCTTGTACTACTAAAATCTTCTCTTGTTGCAATAAATCTAATGCAAACTGCTGGTCGTCTTTAATATTAAATTTCTTAACGTCCAGTTTAGGGAACAAGTACATAGCCCCTTGTGGCTTAACGCAGCTTACTCCTGGAATATCATTTAATAATTCCCAAGCCAGGTTTCGCTGTTCGTATAATCGACCACCAGGGACAATAAGCTCGTTAATACTTTGGTAGCCACCTAGGGCTGTTTGAATGGCATGTTGTACCGGTACATTGGCACAAAGGCGCATAGACGCCAGCATATCTAAACCGTCTATATAATCTTTAGCGCGATGTTTCGGCCCGCTTACTAACAACCAACCAGAGCGGAAACCACATACGCGATAAGCTTTAGACAAACCGTTAAAGGTGAGCGTTAATACATCGTCTGACAAGGTGGATAAAGGCACGTGTAGCGCTTCATCGTAAATCACTTTTGAGTAAATTTCGTCGGCAAACAAAATAAGATTGTGTTGGCGGGCAAGCTCTACCAATTCAAGCAGCAATTCTTTGCTGTATACCGCACCGGTTGGGTTATTAGGGTTTATAACCACTAAACCTTTAGTACGCGGTGTGATTTTACTGCGAATATCTTCAATGTCAGGGAACCAGCCGGCTTCTTCATCGCATTCATAATGAACTGGGTTACCACCAGAGAGTGTTACCGCTGCGGTCCATAACGGGTAGTCGGGTGAGGGCACTAGCATTTCATCGCCATTATTTAATAGCGCTTGCATGGCCATAACGATAAGTTCGCTTACCCCATTACCGAGATAAATATCTTCTAGCGTGGTGGTACGTAAACCTTGTAACTGATAATGATGCATCACCGCTTTACGGGCAGAGAACAAACCTTTGGAGTCACAGTAACCTTGGGCAGTAGGTAGGTTATGAATTACGTCTACTAGAATTTCTTCCGGGGCTTCAAAATTAAATTCGGCAGTGTTGCCAATATTTAATTTGATTACTCGGTGGCCATCTTCTTCGAGGCGTTTAGCTTGTTTTAATACCGGACCACGAATGTCGTAGCATACGTTATCTAGCTTATGTGACTTCTCTATTTGATACATGATTATTTCTGTCCCTTTAGAATAGACGTATTAACTTACTTTTTTTGGTTGCATGCAAGTGTTTGCCGAAGGTATTTGAGCTTTTTCAGGATTTTTTATTAGTAAAGGGCTGAACCACCAATAGTTGGTGATAAACTGGCCGAGCAAAACCTCAAACCATTGCGAGACTATGTTAGAACTCAAACACTTAAAAACCTTACAAGCGCTTAGAGAAACTGGCTCATTAGTGGTCGCTGCTCAGCGCTTATGTTTAACCCAATCGGCGCTTTCTCATCAGTTAAAAGAGTTAGAATCACGCATTGGGGCAAAGTTGTTTGTGCGTAAAACCAAGCCGTTACGATTCACCATGGCGGGATTACGAGTGTTGGAACTGGCCGACAATGTACTAGAGCAAGTTCAACATACCGAGCGAGAGCTTGCTAGGTTGGTGGGCGGACAAGCCGGGCGACTGCATTTAGCCATTGAGTGCCACAGCTGTTTTAATTGGTTAATGCCAGCTATTGATAATTACCGCGGCCTTTGGCCAGATGTAGAATTAGATTTTAGCAGTGGTTTTAGCTTTGAACCCTTGCCTGAACTTGCCCAAGGCCAGCTTGATTTGGTGATAACCTCTGATCCTCAGCCTTGCGAGGGCATTGTGTTTCAGCCTTTATTCTCATATCAACCTACCTTAGCGTTAAGCCCAAATCATCCCTTAGCAAAGAAAGCCGTGATTGAGCCCGAGGATTTTGCCAATCAAGTGCTTATTTCTTACCCGGTTGATACCCACCGCTTAGATTTATTTAATCTGTTTCTCGATCCCGCAGGCGTAGAACCGTTAGCGGTGCGTAAAGTTGATATGACCATAATGATGATGCAGTTAGTGGCCAGTGGTCGCGGAGTAGCGGTATTACCAAATTGGGCTTTAACCGAGTATGTAAACAAAGGTTATATCGTTACGCGCGAATTGGGTGACGGGCATTTGTGGCAGAACTTGTATGCGGCGCGCCATGAGAGTCATCAAGACAGCGCCTACATTGAAGCCTTTTTAGATATTGCGAGGGAGCATTGCTTTAGTCATTTACAGGGCATTAAAGCTTTTGGTAGCAACTAACTAAATGGGATCGACGGCAATCAGTTGGTTGTCGAACATATTCTTAATGAGCCCAACAAATTCATCAATGAACTGTTGCTGCTGCTGAGTAGGGCTAGACATCCACACTCCAGACAATACCTGCTCTAAGTCATTTACGATGGCATCAATTTCCCGAATAACAATGAAACGGTGTTCGCTCTCAAGATGCTCATGTTGGCGACAGACCAACATAACACTTTCGGATAACTGTTCAGATACATAATCGCAAATGGTTAACGGATTTTTCTGGGCTTGAGTGTGTTCAAACAAAGCCAGGTTATCTGTTAAAAAGCCAATTAGCTGAATGTAACCTTCGCTATCAGTTACCATTGTGTCATCTTCCTCTCTTAATCACTTAGTAGGGGTAGTGTATAACGAATAAGCGCGAAAACAACATGCGCTGAGACACATTTGTTCACAGTTATAGGGTTTGAGTGAGTTCTGCTGAGTGAACATAAGCTTGGTTACAAGAGCTAGGCAGGTAGAGCCTTGGATTAGCACGCTTCAAATCACGCAAATGATACTCCAATAATCGCTTATCTATTGGCGTGTTACTTTGGGTTTGCTGAAGCCAATTTACCAAGCTCTTGGTATTCTCTTGAAAACCGCTTTCTAACTGGGCGATTTGCTGCTTAGTTCTTTGTATTTCCTCAACCTTGAGTGGCGAACGCTGTACCATGTTAATGAGGTAGGGAGTGAGTTTATGCGCTTGCTTCATATAGCTATCGCTCATTGGCACGGGGGACAGCTTTAAATTTTTTTGACGTTCTAACTGGCCACAAATGTGGTTCGCTTTAACCAAGGCAACGGTTTGCTGAATCACTTGGTTGGTATCAAACCCCTCGCCATACATCTCATGAATGCCAGTAGCTAAATCGTGTTTCGATAAACGCACTTTAGGGAAGGTAAGTTGTTCGCGGGTGAATAACCTGACTCGGTTTGGTGCGGCTTGCCGCGGTACAATAATGGCGATTTGGTTGCGCTTTTGTTCAACATAAAGGTTGGCTATTGCTTGGCTTTGTTGGCTAATACTGATTAGTTGGCCACTGATTTGGCAATCGATGGATTTAGGGATATCGCCCACATGGCTAGCACTAACATACTGATGAGGATAATCCGGCAGGGCTTGAATTTGACCAAGTTGGCGTTGCATAAAATGAGTGGCAATAGCCGCCCGGCAAATGGCGGTTTCACTAATGGGCGGTGTGCTCATCACTTTCCAACCGATAAGCACAACGGTAAGCAGTAATAGCGAGCTGCTAATTACTATCAACGGTTGGCGTCGAATGATCATCGCGGCCTCTCTGGAAACTCAATTAAACAGACGTATCTTTGTTATCTGTCATTCACAGAAAAACTAAAGTGCTTATTAGAAGTATAGTTCAAGCTTGGTTAATTATTAGGGTTTTAAGGTGCTTGAATTAGGCTATCTTTTGCTTAATTGGAGGGAGTTCGGCTACTTCAATAGTCCCTTTAGGTTTGCTGCAGCAGCTAAGGATTTGACCTTTAGGGATGTTAGCTAAAGGTGATTGGGTATATTCCACTTCACCTTTTACTAAGGTGGTACGGCAGGCGCCACACACGCCCTCGCGACAATGAAACTCTGGGGTAAATCCCGCTTGTTCATAGGCTTCGAGAATGCTCTTGTGGTGGCCGTCTACGACCACCTCAACACCGCCTGCTATAACGCGACCTTCTTGCTGAGACATTACAGTTCGAAATCCTCGAAGTCATCAATGTCTATACTTGAATCAATCTGACCCACAAGGTAAGAACTGATTTCCGCTTCTTGTGGAGCAACTTGTACATTGTCTGAGACTAACCATGAGTTAATCCATGGGATAGGATTACTGCGGTCTTCAAAGCAAGGTAGTAAACCAACGGCCTGCATACGTGTATTGGTAATGTACTCTACGTACTGGCTTAAGATTTCTTCGTTTAAACCGATCATCGAGCCGTCTTTGAATAGGTATTGTGCCCACTCTTTTTCTTGCTCAGCTGCATCAGTAAACATGCGCCATGCATCAACTTCACACTCGGCGGCAATTTCGGCCATTTCTGGGTCGTCTTTGCCTTCGCGCATTAGGTTAATCATGTGCTGTGTGCCGGTAAGGTGCAATGCTTCATCGCGGGCAATCAGTTTGATGATTTTGGCATTACCTTCCATTAACTCGCGCTCGGCAAAAGCAAACGAACAAGCAAAACTTACGTAGAAGCGGATTGCTTCCAGTACGTTTACCGACATTAAACACAAGTAGAGTTTTTTCTTGAGTTCACGCACGGTAATGTTGTGAACCACGCCTGCCACTTCGTGTTGACCTTCACCGTGTAAATGGTAAATAGAGGTGGCTTGAATTAAATCATCGTAGTAACCAGCAATGTCATTGGCACGTTTGATGATCTCTTCGTTTTCCATAATGTCGTCAAACACTTCACCAGGATTGCCCATTATGTTACGAATAATGTGAGTATATGAGCGTGAGTGAATCGTTTCACTAAAGGCCCACGTTTCAATCCAGGTTTCTAGCTCAGGCAAGCTGACTAGCGGCAGTAATGCAACATTTGGCGAACGGCCTTGAATGCTATCTAACAGCGTTTGGTACTTTAGATTACTAATAAAGATATGCTGCTCGTGAGCGGGCAATTTGTTGTAATCAATCCGGTCACGGCTTACGTCTACTTCTTCTGGGCGCCAGAAAAAGGACAGCTGCTTTTCGATTAGTTTTTCAAATATCTCATGACGTTGTTGGTCATAACGGGCCACGTTTACCGGCTGACCAAAGAACATTGGCTCTTTGGTGGCGTCGTTGGCATTTTGAGTAAAAATTGAGTAGCTCATCTACATTTTTTCCTAAAAATTCTTGTTGCGCTTACACGCGTAAACTTGGCTTAAATCTTACATGCACCGCCAGCGCAATCATCGTCTTCTGGCTCTGGCTTCATATCGTCATGTTGGTCGCTAGCGCCATCACGGGTGTTATGATAATACAACGTCTTAACCCCGTATTTATAGGCGGTTAATAGGTCGGCAATCAGCGCTTTCATTGGTACGCGGTTGCCTTCATAACGGGTTGGGTCGTAGTTGGTATTAGCTGAAATACTTTGGTCGACAAACTTCTGCATCAAGCCAACTAACTGCAAGTAACCTTCGTTATTTGGTATGTCCCATAGCAGCTCGTAATTTTGCTTAAGGTTTTCGAAGTCTGGCACTACTTGCTTAAGAATACCGTCTTTGCTGGCTTTAACGCTAATAAAGCCACGTGGTGGTTCAATACCATTGGTCGCGTTAGAGATTTGGCTTGAGGTCTCTGATGGCATTAATGCCGACAGGGTAGAGTTACGCAAACCATGCGTAGTGATCTCTTCGCGTAGCTCTTCCCAATCATAATGCAGCGGTTCGTCACTGAGTTTATCGAGAGACTTTTTGTAGGTATCGATAGGCAATACGCCTTGCGAGTACGTAGTCTCGTTAAACATTGGACAAGCACCTTGCTCTTTGGCCAAACGCATAGAGGCTTTTAATAGCCAGTACTGAATAGCTTCAAAGGTACGGTGAGTTAAGTTGTTAGCACTGCCGTCACTGTATTTAGTACCGTTTTTGGCCAAGTAATAGGCGTAGTTAATCACGCCTATGCCTAAGGTACGGCGACCGTCAGAGCCTTTTTTCGCGGCTTTGATTGGGTAATCTTGGTAGTCGAGTAAGCTATCTAAAGCGCGTACCGCTAAGTCTGATAACTCTTCTAGCTCGTCTAGGTTTTCAATCGCACCTAGGTTAAAGGCCGATAAAGTACAAAGGGCAATTTCGCCGTTTTCATCATGTACATGCTGCAGCGGCTTAGTGGGTAAGGCAATTTCTAAACACAGGTTAGATTGACGTACCGGGGCTTGAGCTGGGTCAAATGGGCTGTGCGTATTACAGTGATCAACGTTTTGAATGTAGATCCGACCTGTTGACGCGCGCTCTTGCATTAACAAAGAGAATAAATCGACTGCCTTAATTTGTTCTTTACGAATACTCGGGTCTTGCTCGTATTGCTCATACAAACGTTCAAATTTGTCTTGGTCTTCAAAGAAGGCGTCGTATAAACCTGGAGTATCACTTGGCGAGAACAGGGTGATGTTTTCGCCTTTTACCAAACGTTGGTACATCAATTTGTTTAACTGAACACCGTAATCCATATGGCGAACACGGTTGTCGTCTACACCACGGTTGTTCTTAAGTACTAATAGTGACTCTACTTCTAAGTGCCAGAATGGGTAGAAAATGGTTGCTGCTCCACCACGAACACCGCCTTGTGAACAACATTTAACCGCAGTTTGGAAGTATTTATAGAATGGAATACAACCGGTGTGGAAGGCTTCGCCACCGCGAATTTCACTGCCTAGGGCACGAATGCGACCAGCGTTGATACCAATACCTGCACGTTGCGACACGTAGGTAACAATAGAAGACGCTGTTGCGTTAATAGACTCTAAGCTATCGCCACACTCAATTAATACACAAGAGCTGAACTGGCGAGTAGGAGTACGAACGCCCGACATAATCGGCGTTGGCAAAGAGATTTTGAACTTAGAGGTCGCATCATAAAAGCGACGGATGTAGGTTAATCGAACCGATTTATCGTAGTGAGCAAATAAACACGCCGCTACCAAAATATACAAGAATTGTGCGCTTTCAAAAATCTCGCCGCTGACTCGGTTCTGAACAAGGTACTTACCTTCTAACTGCTTAACCGCTCCGTATGAAAAGTCCATATCACGCCAGTGGTCGATAAAATCGTCCATTTGGGCGAACTCTTCAGGTGTGTAATCTTTTAGCAAATGGATGTCGTAACGACCTGCTTCGCATTGCTTTACAACGTGGTCGTAAAGCGCTGGCGGTTCAAACTGGCCATAAGCTTTCTTACGAAGATGGAACACGGCTAAACGTGCAGCCAAAAATTGATAATCTGGGGTTTCTTGAGAGATTAAATCCGCAGCAGATTTAATAATGGTTTCATGAATATCTTTGGTCGCCATTCCGTCATAGAACTGGATGTGAGATTTAAGTTCTACTTGCGATACCGATACGTTTTTTAGGCCTTTAGCGGCCCAAGTAATCACTCGGTGGATCTTATCTAAGTTGATCGCTTCTTGTTTACCGCTTCGTTTGGTTATCAGAAGATCTTTATTCATGAAGGGGAGGCCCTGTATCCTAATTTTTGCTGCTGCTTATCTAGTACTGCTATTTGCTGTTAGCCACTAGATATAGTGTTTTTAAAATCTATGGGTACAAGATAATGAGGTTTTGGCTTTTTCGCAAGCTCTAGCAGAAAAGAAGAAATTGTGTATAACTTGCAGATAACTCACATATGTTAGTGCTCACTAACTAGCTATCTATATAAGCTGGCTAGCTGGCATTAATGCAAGTTTTTTTTCGTAAAATTTTACTCAAAAAATTTATTTTTATAAAACTTGAAGCTGCCTACAATTCGCTCAGCCAGTCGCTTATAGTTTGTTCGAGTTGCTCACTTTTTTCACAGTGTAAATCTGCAGCCCAAAGCTCTGTATTATCTTGCTCTGAAATGTAACCCCATAATGCGAGTAAAGTGGTCATGTTTGTGTTGTTGCCTGCGGCGATATCGCGCTCGGCATCACCCACATATAGACAGTGTTGAGGATCTACCTTGATGGTGTCGCAGGCGAGCAGCATTGGCTCAGGATCGGGTTTACGCTGGGCAATCGTATCGCCACCAACTAATACTGCGCATTGTTCAAACTCAGGGAAGTGAGCAAGTAGCTGTTTGCTTAGCCCTTCAGGCTTATTGGTAATCACACCCCAAGCAATCGAGTGCTGATTCAGCCATTGTAAAGCTTGCCTAATCCCTGAGAAGAAATCAGTGCCTTCACAAATGTGCTGTTGGTAGTAATCAAGCAGCTGTTGGCGTAACTCTGTTTGGGCTTGGTTTGCCCAGTCTGCCTCACCAAAACCTGCTTTGAGCAAACCTATAGCGCCGTGAGAGCTTAACTGGCGTGCTTGCGCCATACTAAGCGGAGCTCGTTGGTGTTTGGCTAATACATAGTTAGCTGCTGCGCCTAAGTCGGGAGCGGTATCTAATAAGGTACCGTCTAAGTCGAATAACACCGCCGCTTGTTTAGTCATTGTTTAGCTCCGGCTTTGCCAGTTGCACCATATAGTTAACATCAACATTGTTACTTAAGCGGAAGCTTTCAATCACCGGGAAGAACTGTACGCCGCTAATGGCCTCACTGCGTAGCGCATTGTCGTCAGCCCATGCTAACAATTCTGAGGGGCGAATGAACTTATCATGCTGATGAGTGCCGTTAGGAACAATTTTGAGTAGTTTCTCTGCGGCTAAAATCATGTACAGGTAAGCTTTAGGGGTACGATTAATGGTGGACACAAAAATCTTGCCGCCAGGTTTCACTAATTGAGCACAAGCAGCAATCACCGAACCAGGGTCGGGCACGTGTTCAATCATTTCCATGCAAGTAACTACATCATAAGCTGCTGGATGTTCTTCGGCATGGGCTTCGGCTGTGGTTTGTAAATAGCTTAACTGGCTGCCCGTTTCTAAAGCATGCAGTTTAGCCACTTCTATTTGCTCTTTGCCCATATCAATGGCTGTAACCTTAGCACCTCGAACAGCCATGCTTTCGGCCAAAATGCCGCCGCCACAACCTACATCTAATACGTTCTTGCCAAATAAGCCGGCTGCACCCCGTTCAATATAGTCAAGACGCAGTGGATTGATTTGGTGCAAGGTTTTGAACTCACCTTGTTTATCCCACCATCGCGAGGCTAAGCCTGCAAAATGAGCAATCTCTTGATGATCAACGTTTTGGTTATTTTTACCGTGTTCCATTTAAGGTTCAATCCACATCAGTATTTGTAGGCATTATAAGAACTTGTTCAATGCAGTCACTAGCTTTTGTTCAATTCTTGAGTTTTTTCATTTTTCTAACTGAAAAGAGCGACATCAAGCCTGTTAAGGCCGCTATTTTATGGTAAAGTTTGCGATTACGCTTAGTAATTGTAAAAAGCAATAAAAACGAAGGATTTTGTCGTCTATGAGCGATCTAGTAAATCAGATTTCGCCGGTCAATATTGAGGATGAGTTAAAGAGCTCTTACCTTGATTATGCCATGAGCGTTATTGTGGGCCGAGCCTTGCCAGATGTACGTGATGGTTTGAAACCAGTGCATCGCCGAGTGCTATTCGCAATGAACGTATTGGGCAACGATTGGAATAAACCTTATAAAAAATCTGCCCGTGTGGTAGGTGATGTAATTGGTAAATATCACCCGCATGGTGACAGTGCTGTTTACGATACGATTGTTCGCATGGCGCAGCCGTTTTCGCTACGTTATATGTTGGTAGACGGTCAAGGTAACTTTGGTTCGGTGGACGGCGATTCTGCGGCGGCCATGCGTTATACCGAAATTCGTATGGATAAATTAGCCCACTCTTTGTTGGCTGATTTAGAAAAAGAAACCGTTGATTTTGTACCTAACTACGATGGTACCGAGCAAATCCCTGCAGTTTTACCTACCCGTGTACCTAACTTATTGGTGAACGGTTCTTCTGGTATTGCGGTAGGTATGGCAACCAATATTCCGCCTCACAACCTAACCGAAGTGGTTAATGGTTGTTTGGCAATGATCGAAAATCCAGACATCACTATTGATGAGCTGATGGAGTTTATTCCTGCACCTGATTTCCCAACCGCCGGTATTATTAATGGCCGTGCCGGAATCATTCAGGCTTACCGTACTGGTCGCGGTAAAGTGTCTATTCGCTCTAAAGCCGAAGTGGTTATCGATAAAAATGGTAAAGAGACCATTATTGTTCATGAGATCCCATATCAAGTGAACAAAGCTCGCCTTATCGAGAAGATGGCTGAGCTAGTAAAAGATAAGAAGCTTGAGGGTATTTCTGCACTGCGTGATGAGTCTGATAAAGACGGGATGCGTATTGTTGTAGAGCTTAAGCGTGACGCTGTGGGTGAAGTTGTTCTTAACAACCTATATTCACAAACTCAAATGCAGGTGTCTTTTGGTATGAATATGGTGGCCCTAGATAACGGCCAGCCTAAGATATTCAACCTGCAAGAAATGATTGAGTGTTTCATTCGTCACCGCCGTGAAGTAGTAACACGTCGTACCGTATTTGAATTACGTAAAGCGCGTGACCGTGCTCACATCCTTGAAGGCCTAGCTATTGCGCTAGCCAACATCGACGAAATTATTGAGCTAATCAAAACGTCTCCTACGCCAGCAGAAGCTAAAGCGGCTTTAGTCGCCAAAGGTTGGGACTTAGGCGCGGTAGCGGCTATGTTAGAGCGCTCGGGTGACGACGCTGCTCGCCCAGACTGGTTAGAAGCTGAGTTTGGTATTCGTGATGGTCAATACTTCATCACGCCAATTCAAGCTCAAGCTATTCTAGATTTACGTTTACATAAGTTAACTGGTCTAGAACATGAAAAAATTATTGGCGAATACAAAGACTTATTGGATCTTATTGCTGAATTACTGCACATCTTAAATAGCCCTGATCGTTTGATGGAAGTGATTCGCGACGAACTTATTGAAGTGCGTGAGCAATTTGGTGATGAGCGTCGTACTGAAATTTCAGCCAATAGCTCCGATTTGTCGATTGAAGACTTAATTAACGAAGAAGACGTGGTAGTAACGCTATCTCACGAAGGTTACGTTAAGTACCAACCATTGACTGAGTACGAATCTCAGCGCCGTGGTGGTAAAGGTAAAGCTGCGACTAAGATGAAGAATGAAGACTTCATCGAAAAACTATTAGTAGCAAACACTCACGATACTGTTCTGTGTTTCTCTACGGTGGGTAAAGTTTACTGGATGAAGGTATATCAATTACCTTTAGCCAGTCGTCAAGCACGTGGTAAGCCAATTGTTAACCTACTTCCGTTAACAGAGGATGAGCGTATCACCGCTATTCTGCCAGTACGTGAGTATGAAGAAGACAAGTTCATCTTGTTTGCTACAGCAAACGGTACGGTTAAGAAAACGCCGTTAACTGCGTTTAAACGTCCGTTATCTAGCGGTATTCGCGCGATTAACTTGAACGACGATGACAAGCTAATTGGTGTTGATATTACCTGTGGTGATAACGAAATCATGTTGTTCTCTGATGCGGGTAAAGTTGTTCGCTTCAACGAGAAGCAACGTGACAGTGAAACTGGCGCGGTTAAGTTAGACCCAGAAACCGGCGAAGAGCTACTAGCGTTACGTCCAATGGGCCGTACTGCTGCGGGTGTTCGTGGTATTTCCTTAGATGCGGGCCAAAAAGTGGTGTCGTTAATTGTGCCAAACGGCGACGGTGATATTCTTACCGCCACCGAAAATGGTTACGGTAAACGTACTAAACTTGAAGAATATCCAGCTAAGAGCCGCGCAACAAAAGGCGTAGTGTCTATTAAAGTGAGTGACCGAAACGGCCTTGTGGTTGGTGCGGTACAAGTCACTGAAGCCCAAGAAATGATGCTAATCACCGACGGCGGTACGCTAGTTCGTACTCGCGTTAATGAAGTATCACTGGTGGGCCGTAATACGCAAGGTGTTACCTTAATCCGTACTACTGAAGATGAGAAAGTAGTCGGTTTACAGCGTATTGATGAGATAGAAGAACCGGAGTTCGATGAAAGCGCTGAAGGTGAAATACCAGAAGGCGAGGTAGCAGCTCCAGCTACTGGTGAAGAGCCCGCCGCGAGCAGTGATGAAACTGCCAGCAGTGACCCCGAACCAGAATAGCCATAAATAATAAAAATAACGGGCGGCTTTTAGCCGCTCGTTTTTGTTTAAAAACAGCATATGAACCACTTGAGTGGTCGCACACAACATATTAGTAAGAGATTTAGCATGGATAAAATTTATAATTTTTGTGCCGGTCCAGCCATGTTACCTGAAGCAGTAATGCAACAAGCACAGGCAGAATTTTGCAATTGGCAGGGACTAGGTGTGTCTGTCATGGAAGTGAGTCACCGTGGCAAAGAATACATTGCTATGGCTGCACAAGCTGAACAAGACCTTCGAGACCTATTAAATATTCCTGATAACTATAAAGTATTGTTTTGCCAAGGCGGCGGTCGAGGGCAGTTTGCAGCCGCACCGTTAAACTTACTCGGTGACAAAACATCAATTAGCTTTATTAGTACTGGTCAGTGGTCGAAAGGCGCGGTAGCAGAAGGTGAAAAGCACGCCGAAGCTAAAGTATTTGATGCGATAAGCACAAATGCTCAAGGTCAGGTAGCAGTTAAACCAAGCAAAGAGTGGCAATACGACGAGCAATCAGCTTATGTGCATTATTGCCCAAATGAAACCATTGAAGGCATTGCTATTGATGAGATTCCAGAGGTAGGTGATATGGTGCTAGTGGGTGACTTCTCATCTACTATTTTATCGCAACCTATCGATGTAAGTAAGTTTGGCCTTATCTACGCGGGCGCGCAGAAAAATATCGGCCCATCAGGCTTAGCCATTGCTATCATTCGTGATGATTTACTCGATAAAGCTCATCAGCTTACCCCCAACATTTTTAACTACAGCTTATTAGCGGGTAGTGATTCAATGTTTAATACGCCGCCAACCTATTCTTGGTATCTAGCAGGTTTAGTCTTTAAGTGGCTAAAATCTCAAGGCGGCTTAAGCGCCATGGCTGAAAAGAATGCGGCGAAAGCGGAGTTACTCTATTCATTTATTGATAGTAGTGACTTTTACCAAAACAATGTAGCGCCAGAAAACCGCTCTAAAATGAATATTCCTTTTCAGTTAGCCAATAGTGATTTGGATGCGGCTTTCTTATCTGAGTCTGCAGCAGCGGGTCTAGTGACGCTAAAAGGTCACCGTATTGTTGGCGGCATGCGCGCTAGCATTTATAATGCTATGCCGATTGAAGGCGTACAAGCACTAGTGAGCTTTATGCGCGAATTTGCTAAGCGTAACGGTTAAGGAAGTAATATGAGCTGTGATTTTCATGCCTTAGCTAATCTGGGCGTTCAAGGCCTACGACCTTACCAAGCAGGCAAACCTACCGATGAACTTGAACGCGAGTTAGGTATTAGCAATATTGTTAAACTAGCGTCTAATGAAAACCCAACGGGTATGAGCCCCAAAGCTAGCGCAGCAATTGAGCAAGCGATTGCTGAGTTAACCCGTTATCCTGACTCAAATGGTTTTTACCTTAAGCAAGCCTTGGCGAGTAAGTACCAACTAGCGCCAGAGCAATTTACCTTGGGCAATGGCTCTAACGACGTATTAGATCTTATCGCTAGAGTATTTGTTAGCCCTGAGCATGAAGTGGTTTTTTCACAACATGCCTTTGTGGTGTATCCCATTGTCACGCAGGCTATTGGCGCTAAAGCGGTGGTGGTACCAGCTAAAAATTGGGGGCATGACCTAGATGCTATGGCTGAGGCGGTTACGGATAACACTCGCTTAGTATTTATCGCCAACCCTAATAACCCTACGGGTACCTACTTGAGTAGTGAAGCCTTATATGACTTTATGCAAAAAGTACCAGAGCATGTAGTGGTGGTGTTGGATGAAGCTTATTACGAGTACTTAAGCGAAGACCAGCAAGCACCTTCAACACAATGGTTAAGTGAGTTTGCTAACTTAGTGATTACTCGCACCTTCTCTAAAGCATACGGCTTAGCAGGTTTGCGCGTAGGTTACGCAATTTCAAATCCCGACATCGCCGATTTACTCAATCGCTTACGCCAGCCTTTTAACGTAAACAGTTTAAGTTTGGTGGCGGCTGCGGCAGCATTGCAAGATCAACAGTATTTGCAACACAGCGTAGCGCTTAATCAACAAGGCCTAGCAACACTAGAGGCTTTTTTTGAGGAGGCTGAAATAAGTTTTATTCCCTCAAAAGGCAACTTCATTAGCTTTTTAGCGCCGGGCGGCGATGCCGAGGTTCTATACCAGCAGTTGTTACACAAAGGTGTTATTGTGCGCCCAGTAGGTCCTTATCAAATGCCTGGTTATTTACGGGTAAGTATTGGTACAGAGCAAGAAAATCACACTTTTATCCAAGCATTAAGCCAGCTTATTGGCACTAAATAAGTAGAGAATTTGAAACATGGAACAATTAACCCTACAGCCTATCTCTCGCATTAATGGTGAAATTAACTTACCAGGCTCAAAAAGCGTATCTAACCGTGCTTTATTGCTCGCAGCCTTAGCTGAAGGTGAAACCGTATTAAGCAATTTGCTTGATAGTGATGATATTCGCCATATGCTCAACGCGCTCAAAACATTGGGTGTGAGCTACCAATTGTCAGACGATCGAAGCCGATGCAGCGTAACGGGTTTAGGCCGAGCATTTAAAGTAGAGCAGGCCGAAGAGTTGTTTTTGGGTAATGCCGGTACTGCAATGCGCCCTTTATGTGCGGCTTTATGTTTGAGCCAAGGCGAATTTACCTTAACTGGTGAGCCGCGTATGGAAGAGCGCCCAATTGGCGCACTGGTTGACGCTTTACGCCAAGTAGGCGCCGATGTAACTTACTTAAAAACCGAAGGCTACCCGCCGCTAAACATTAAAGGCACAGGCCTTAAAGGTGGCAAGGTAGATATTGATGGCTCAGTATCTAGCCAATTTTTAACAGCATTTTTAATGGCTGCACCTTATGCCGAGCAAGACATTGAGATCTCTATAGTTGGAGAGTTAGTGTCTAAACCTTATATCGATATCACCTTAAAGATGATGTCTGCATTTGGCATTGAAGTGGAAAACGATAACTACCAGCGCTTTGTGGTTAAAGGCCAACAAACATACACGAGTGCAGGCGAATTTCTGGTTGAAGGTGACGCCTCTTCGGCTTCTTACTTCTTAGCCGCTGGCGCAATTAAAGGTGGCGAAGTGAAAGTGACTGGCGTGGGTAAAAAATCCATGCAAGGCGACGTATTGTTTGCCGACGTGTTAGCTGCAATGGGCGCCGATATAGAGTGGGGCGATGATTACATTATTGCCCGTAGTGGTGAGTTAAGTGCTGTTGATTTGGACATGAACCATATTCCAGATGCGGCTATGACCATTGCCACCGCGGCTTTGTTTGCTAAAGGCACGACTGCAATACGTAACGTATATAACTGGCGAGTAAAAGAGACTGACCGCTTAGCGGCAATGGCTACTGAACTTAAAAAAGTGGGCGCTACCGTAGTGGAAGGGCACGATTTTATTGAAGTGACTCCTCCAGCTAAATTAAACCATGCGGCCATTGATACTTATGATGATCATCGCATGGCGATGTGTTTTTCATTGGTGGCGTTAAGCGATACTGCTGTAACCATTAATGACCCGAAGTGCACTTCTAAAACTTTCCCTGATTATTTTGAGCGCTTGCAACAACTTAGCGAATAAAGTGGTCGAAAATTTTTCATAACTTAGTTAGTCTTGAAGAGTCACTTAGGTGACTCTTTTTTTACATCCGCGTTTTATCTCAAGCACTGCTGAGACTAAAAATAAATAGGCGAAAAGCCAATACTAAAACGCGGCTAAAACGGTAACTAAAACTATGAATGTTTACACTGCGCGGCAGGCGATCCTCGATCGCAAGCAGCGAGTCGTCGCTTATGAGCTATTGTTTCGCGATGGTCCCGACAATGTGTACCCTGATATCGATCCACATGAGGCTACGTCTAAGCTAATTATTCGCACTCAGCTTAATGATGGCTTGCATGCGATTACTCAAGGTAAACCTGCTTTAATCAACTTTCCTGAAGAAAGTCTGCATTCAGAAATGGTGAAGTTACTGCCTAGCAAGCAGGTAGTAATTGAAATTCTTGAAACCGCCAAACCCAGTGAAAAACTGTACAAGCGTTGCCAATCGCTGTTTCATCGAGGCTATCGCTTAGCCTTTGATGACTTTGTTTATAAGGCTGAATGGGAACCTTATCTTAAGTTTGTCCGCTTGATAAAGGTGGATATTCAACGTACGCCTTTGGAACAACTAAGTACATTATTTGAGGCCTTAAAAACGCGCAAAAAAATTAAACTGTTAGCGGAGAAAGTGGAGACTCAAGAGGAATACCAACAAGCGCGAGATTTAGGCTTTAATTTTTTCCAAGGTTATTATTTTTGTCGTCCTGAAATGCATGTGTCAAAAGACATCGATGCCAGCTATTTAATGATTTCTCGCTTGTTTTATGCGGCCACTCGCGAAGATGTAAATATCAATGAAGTGGTACGTTATTTTGAGCGAGACACAGGGCTTAGCTACAAATTATTGCGCTTTGTTAACTCTGGTAGTTTACCCATAGTGGAAGAAATGGCATCGATTAAGCAAGCCGTTGTTTACATTGGTAATACTCAACTCAGAAAGCTAGTCGCCTTGCTTGCTAGCGCGATGGCAGTAAGCCATAAACCGCGTGAACTAGTGCGTATGTCGGTACACCGAGCACGCTTTTGTGAACTGGTGGCGATGCATAAATCGCCAGCTATGCAAGAAGCTGCATTTTTATGCGGTTTGTTTTCCTTGCTTGATGCGCTTTTAGACAAACCATTAAGCGAATTGCTTTACAGTTTACCCCTGGAACAAGACATTAGAGATGCACTATGTAGCGAGCAACCGTCGCTATTGCGTTACATGTTGCTCACTATTAAATCGTATGAAGAAGGGCACTGGTATAAAACTGAGCGCTTAGCCTCACAATTACGAATGGATTATAAGCAAATTGAGCACCTTAATTTGCAAGCTATGTTGTGGAGTGAGCAATATCAATCGCTTATTCAGCCTAGTTAAATAGCGCCAATGCTGCGTTTTATTAACTTTATGTGAATTTGTGACTTAACTGCCCATTTCTGCGACTTTTAAACGAGTTAGTATCGTTTGAATCAAATATTTTCTGGTTGTTTTTGGTATGCTGTTAGCAATAATGCACTTGGCGCAAAGAATGCCAAGGCAATAGCGCGAGTTTTAGGAGCTAATTAGTTTGCGGTTGTGCCTCGTTAGATACTTAACGTTGCTAGTGGTAGGTTGTTGTTGGTCGTTAGGCGTGAATGCCTATATAGTCAATGCGAGTGAATATCAATGGCTCGAAGATAATCCAGAGATAAAGGTGGCAGTAGTTGCTGATCGCCTGCCTTTGGAGTATGTGGACCATACTGGTACCCCTACTGGTACCCCTGCTGGTTATGCCATTGATACTCTCAATAGTTTAGCCTTTCAAACCCGTTTAAAACTTGAATACCAAATTTTCTCTAGTGTTTCTGAAGCCATCTTGGCCTTACAGCATGGTCAAGTAGACATGTTAAGTAGCGCTAGTACTCACCGTCGCCTCAGCCCTTTTGTTAGTTACACCGTACCAAGCTGGCAACAGCCCTTAGCCCTGTTTAATCCTCTACAGCAAGCGCGCTTGAGGAATATGCAACAGCTCACCGGCAAGTCTATTGCGGTGGTTGCAGGAAGTAGCGCTCAGGAAGTTTTATTGGAGAATTACCCTGAAGTAGAGCCGCTAATTTATGCCTCTCTCGCCGACGCAATTCGCTCAGTAGTAGAGCAGCAAACTATTGCGTTACTGGCAGGTAGCGATGAAGTGGCTGCTCACTTACGCGGTATGCCGCGTTGGCATCTACAACAATCGTTTATATTGGATGAATCACTACAGCATCAATTTGCTATTCGAGACGACTGGAAACCTCTGGTCGCATTACTCAATCGCGGCTTGTTGTCGATGGATGAGGCTCAATTGGCGCAAAGTTATCAACGTTGGCAGGCTTACTCGGCTCAAAGTGGTGATGCAACGAGTATCTCCTATTGGTGGTTTGTCGGTTTGCTGATGGCACTATTTGTAGTCAGCATTAGCGTTATATTACTGAGACAAAAATTTGTTAAAGCTAATCTTAAATCCACTCAATTACGAGAACAGCTAGAGTACTGGAAAAATCACGATGAAGTGACCGGTTTGCCAAATCGTCGCCATGTTACTCGCTTGCTTACCAGCTGGTTAGATGATGCAGTACCTTTGTCGGTATTGATGTTCGACTTCCCAAGACAAAATGAAGTATTTGAAAACTTTGGTCAACGTCTAGGTGAAGTGACAAAAGAAGCTTATGCAAAGCGGGTACAAAAAAGCCTGCGTAAACACTACCCAGAAGCCCAACTTGCTTATTGGTATCATCACTATTTCGTGGTGGTTGTACCAAATGTGAATAAAGACAAAGAAGTGATCGAGATAGCCAAGCAAATCGTGCAAAGCTGTCGGGGTTGGTTGCGGCTAGAACAACTGCAATTGTTAACTCGTTGTCATGTGGGGTACTGCAGTTATCATCCTCGCCGAGAAGCGCTTCACAGCGATACCTTGTTAGCCAATACTTTTACTGCTTTGAATCATGCAGTGAAAACCGGCGTTAGCATTTGCCGTTATCGGCCCGATTTAAGCCAAGCGGGTTTAGTTAAGCTAACCCTTGAATCTAAGCTGCGTAAAGCAATTGGTAACAACGAACTAGATTTATTCTTCCAGCCACAATTTTGCTTAAAGACCAACAAAATGATTGGCGCAGAAGTATTGCTGCGATGGTTTACTCCTGAAGGCGCTATTTCGCCAGATGAATTTGTCCCTGTTGCCGAGGAAACTGGCTTAGTATTGCAGCTTGATAAATGGGTGTTTCAAAATGCCATGCGTTTTATGGCGCGTTTTTCTAGCCAACTACCTGAAGGCTTCAAGTTATCAGTAAACTTTTCTGCCACTACGGTATCTTTAGGTCATGCAGAGAAAATCGCGATTAATTACGCGAGCCAATGGCAAGTTAATCCGCAGCGTATTTGTATTGAGATTACTGAGTCGGCAATGATGGAACAGCCCACTGAGGCGAAAGCCAGTATTCAAAGAATGCGTGATGCAGGGTTTGGTATTGCAATTGATGACTTTGGTACCGGATACTCATCTATGGCCTACTTGAAACACTTGCCTGTGACTATTCTTAAAATTGACCGCGCCTTTGTTAGCGGCTTAGAAGAAAATTTATCCGATCAACATATTGTAAAAGCAATGGTGATGATTGCCCGTAGCATGAAATACCAAGTGCTTATTGAAGGTATCGAAACCCAAGCACAAGCCAATTTGGCCTCGGTGATGGGTTGTGAACAAGCACAAGGTTACTTCTTTGCGAGACCTCTTCCGCAAAACGATTTTGTTAAAAACTACCTAACCAAACCTCAATCAAAAGAGAACTTAAGATTAGTTGTTAATTAATCTTGGCGCGTCTTTTGCTTTTCCCTGTATAACTAACAAAAATGCCATTTATCTGGCGGTAGAGGGAAATCATGAGAGTTGATTCAGCAAACCTATTTAGCGAACTGCAATCAATGGCTGGAGAAATGAAAACCGGCGGCATTGGGCAAGACATTGCTCAACCTAATGGTCAGCTAGGCGTTTCTAAAGTAAACAGTGATTTTGGTAGCTTGTTGAAAGATGCAATTAATAACGTAAATGGCTTGCAGTCTAATGCCAATGATTTACGCACTCGCTTTGATTTAGGCGACCGTAACGTAGGTATTGGTGATGTAATGATTGCCGCACAAAAATCTAGCATCGCGTTTGATGCCACCGTACAAGTAAGAAATAAATTAGTTGATGCATACAAACAAATTAGTTCTATGCCTGTTTAACATGGCTAGGGAAATATTGTGGCGAGCGAAGGAAGCAACGCAATGAGTCAAGAACCCGCACTACTAGGTTCAGATAGCGACGGCGATAGTTTGGAAGCAACAGAACAACAGAGCTCTGCACTTTCATTTCTGAGCAACAGCGACGTGCTACGCCAAGTCATTATGATTTTGGCTTTAGCTATCTGCTTGGCCATGGCCGTATTTTTGTTGATGTGGGCCAAAGAGCCAGAGATGCGCCCACTGGGCACCATGAATACGCCTGAGCTAGTTGAAACATTAGACTTTCTTGACCAAGCCAAAATCCCTTACACCATCGAAGGCAATACGGTATTAGTTAACGCCGAGCAATATCAAAGCATCAAACTTAAACTTCGTCGTTCTGGTTTAACTGAGTCAGTTCCTGATGGCGAACAAATTTTGCTTAACGACATGGGATTTGGAGTAAGCCAACGCCTTGAAGGTGAGCGACTAAAGCTTAGTCGTGAGCGCCAATTAGCCACCGCCATTGAGCAAATGAACTCAGTGAGCAAAGCCCAAGTATTATTAGCTATTCCTAAAAGCAACGTCTTTGCCCGTCGCGAGCAGAAACCTTCAGCCACTGTTGTGGTGAATTTGCGTGGTATGAATGGCTTACAACAAGAAGAAATTGACTCAATCGTTGATATCGTAGCCTCGGCTGTTCAAGGTTTAATTCCTAGTCGGGTTACTGTCACCGATCAAAATGGTCGCTTACTTAACTCCGGTAGCCAAGACCCGCTGTCTTCTCGCACTCGTAAAGAGTTTGAGATGGAGCGCAAACGCGAGAGCGAATACAAAGACAAAATTGACGCAATTATGATCCCAATTGTTGGGGTGGGTAATTACACCGCTGAAGTAGACGTAACCTTAGATTTTACTGCTGTAGAGCAAACGCAAAAGCGTTTCAATCCAGACTTACCGGCAGTTCGTAGCGAATACACTATTGAAGATAACAATGTTGGTGGTGGTGCTATTGGTATTCCTGGCGCATTGACTAATCAGCCGCCACTACCTGCTGAAATTCCAGAGCAAGCGGGTGGGGCTAATACTCAGGCTCAATCTGGTAGTAGCCATAAAGAATCAACCCGTAATTACGAATTAGATACCACCATTAGTCATACTCGCTCACAAGTGGGTGTAGTCAGGCGTTTAAGCGTATCGGTTGCTTTAGATTACAACAGTCAAGTTTCTGACTCCGGAGAAACTAGCCGCGAACCGCGTTCTGCCGAGCAAATGGGCAGCATTCGACGTTTATTACAAGGTGGTGTGGGCTTTAATTTAAGCCGAGGCGATACTCTAGAGGTGGTGAGTGTGCCATTTTCTCGCCCAGAAATATTTACCGAAGCTGATTTACCTGTTTGGGAGCAAGCTTGGTTCTGGCGCGCCATGCGCATGGCGGGTAGTGTACTGGTCTTGATTGTGCTGATTGTGGCAGTAGTAAGACCAATGCTAAATCGCATCCTATCTAGCGGTGAAGACAGCGAGCATGCTGAGACCGACTTAGATGCTGCATTGGCGGCTTATGAAAATGATGATGACTTACAGCTAATATCGGCAGACAATACTGAGGTCGATTTCGGTATTCGCGATGGACAGCTAAAACTGCCAGACTTACACAAAGATGAAGACATGCTGAAAGCGGTTCGAGCACTAGTCGCCAACGAACCAGACCTTGCAGCAATGGTAATTAAAGATTGGGTAATTAACGATGCCAAATGAAGATGAAATCAACCCAGAAGAAGTTCTGGGAGATATGAACGGCATTGAGCGCGCAGCGATTTTAATGCTGAGCCTCAACGAAGATGACGCCGCGACCATATTCCGTCATCTTGAGCCTAAACAGGTACAGCGTTTGGGTATGGCGATGGCCTCGTTAGAAGACTTTTCTCACGAGCGAGTGGTAGCGGTTCACCGTTTGTTTATCGACGATATTCAAAAATACACCAATATTGGTATTGGTAGTCAAGACTTCGTACGTAAAGCGCTAACTGCAGCACTGGGTGAAGATAGAGCATCTAGCTTAGTTGACCAAATTATTATGGGCAGCGGAGCTAAAGGCCTCGATTCCTTGAAATGGATGGATGCCCGCCAGGTGGCTAACATCATTCAAAACGAGCACCCACAAATTCAAACTATTGTGTTGTCTTACCTAGAAGCCGAGCAATCTGCCGAGATTATGTCGCAGTTCCAAGACAAAGTGCGCTTAGATCTCATGATGCGTATCGCTAACTTAGAAGAAGTGCAGCCTGCAGCATTAACTGAATTGAACGAAATTATGGAAAAACAATTTGCTGGTCAAGCCGGTGCTCAAGCAGCCAAAATGGGCGGCTTGAAGGCGGCAGCCAACATCATGAACTTCCTAGATACCAATATGGAAGGCATGTTGATGGACTCTATTCGCGAAAGCGACGAAGAAATGGCACAACAAATTCAAGACCTTATGTTTGTATTCGAAAACTTGGTGGATATCGACGACCGAGGTATTCAAACATTGCTGCGTGATGTACCCGGCGAGTTACTGCAAAAAGCGCTTAAAGGCGCTGATGAAACACTTAAAGAGAAAATCTTCAATAATATGTCTAAACGGGCTGCAGAAATGCTACGTGATGATTTAGAAGCGATGGGCCCAATTAAAGTGAGCGAAGTAGAAACTGCTCAGAAAGAAATCCTATCTATTGCTCGTCGACTTTCTGAGGCCGGTGAAATTATGATTGGCGGTGGCGGCGGCGACGAGTTCTTATAAAAATGACCGAACAAGATAAACCCGTTAAACCACAAGATACAGAAGCTAACGCTGCAGCAGAAGAAAACAGCGCTGATTCGGTGATGGGTGATGACGATATCGCAGCCTTACTGGAAGAAACCCAAGGGGTGTCTCAGCAACAAGACACAGCTCAACACGCAGCAGAGCATGCTCCTAGACCTAGACCTGCACCTGCAGATGCAACCACTGACTCAGTAATGGGTGATGATGACATAGCTGCATTATTGGAAGAAACCCAAGGGATGCCTCAGCAACGAGACGAGGATGAAACATCTCAACACGCAGCAGAGCAGACTCCTACACAAACAGATACAAACACTGACTCAATTATGGGCGATGATGATATCGCGGCTTTATTGGACGAGGCTCAATCATTGCCGAGTAATGACGCCGTTGAGCAGTCTTCAGAACAACAGGAACAGAATGATGAACAAGCTGCAATTGATGCCTTGCTTGCTGGTGTTGATCAAAGCAGTGAGCCTGAAAAAGCAATCGACAGCCCTGTAGTGGAAGATATTGCCTGGCCATTGCCCGAATTTGAAGATACGACTCGTGATACCGCTGAGCCTGTTAGCAATGTATTAAACATGAAACCAGCTTGGTTTAATGAAGAGCCGGTAGAAGAAGAACCAGAAATTCAATTTGAGCCAATGACCATTGAAGAGCTAGAAGCACTTCGCCAGTCAGCTTATGAAGAAGGCTTTGCTGAAGGCAAAGATGCGGGTCATAATGAAGGCTTGGTTAGTGGTCAAGAAGAAGGCTTAGCCTTAGGGAAAACTCAAGGCCAACAAGAAGGCCTAAGCCAAGGCTTAACCGAAGGCCAACAGCAAATTGATGCCTTGGGTGCGCAATGGGGAAGTTTAATTGATCAACTGCACCAACCTAATCGACAAATTGACGCTGAAGTGGAACAGCAGGTCGTTGATTTAGCTATGAAGTTGGCGGCTGAAATTGTTCAGGTTGAATTGGTTAGCAATCCCAATATTATTGCTAAAACAGTAAAGCAGGCTGTAGCGGCCCTACCATTGCAAAAACAACATATTCGTATTCATTTACACCCGGTAGATTTGGCTATTATCGAGCAGATATTTCCTCCCGAAACCCAAGAAAAGAAAAAGTGGCAGTTGCTAGCCGATGGCAGCCTTACCCAAGGTGATTGTTTAATCGAGAATGATTTATCATCTGTTTCAGTTGAGATGAACGAAGTTATTAAACAAAGCCTACAGTCTTTTATTCGCCAAAATGGTCAAGACGATGACGCTGAGCCAACGACTTAGTTCTTATAACACCGAGCATGTGCGGAATAACCCAACGGTTGCGGGTAAGCTAACTCGAGTAGTGGGCTTAACGCTCGAAGCAGTAGGGTGTCGTGCCCCTGTGGGCTCTTTATGTTCAGTAGAAACTCTCGACGGATTTCTAGAAGCTGAAGTTGTGGGCTTTTCTGGTGACAAGCTGTTTTTAATGCCAAGTGAGCAGTTAACCGGTGTATTGCCTGGCGCTCGCGTGATCCCAATGCATGAGAATCACGGCATCCCGGTAGGTATGGAACTGCTAGGACGGGTGATTGACGGAGTGGGTAAGCCGCTAGACGGACTGGGCGATATTCATTGTAAACAGACCACTAATTTGAGCTCTGTTCGCCTTAATCCCATGGCAAGAAAGCCAATTAAACAGCCTTTAGATGTTGGGGTTCGCTCGATTAATGCGGTATTAACTGTAGGCCAGGGGCAGCGCATGGGCTTATTTGCCGGCTCGGGTGTGGGTAAAAGTGTATTAATGGGCATGATGACTCGAGGCACTACAGCAGATGTAGTAGTGGTGGGGTTGATTGGTGAACGTGGCCGAGAAGTAAAAGAATTTATTGACGATATTTTAGGTGAAGAAGGCCGCAAGCGAGCGGTGGTTGTGGCTGCTCCCGCCGATGCTTCTCCACTAATGCGATTGAAAGGGTGTGATACCACCTTAACCATTGCCGAGTACTTTCGAGACCAAGGCTTAAATGTGCTGCTACTTATGGATTCATTAACGCGTTACGCTCAAGCACAGCGTGAGATTGCCTTAGCAATTGGCGAACCGCCTGCCACTAAGGGCTATCCGCCCTCAGTGTTTGCAAAATTGCCTCGCTTGGTTGAACGTGCTGGAAACGGTGGTGAAGGGCAGGGTTCGATTACCGCCTTTTTCACGGTTCTTACCGAGGGGGATGATTTGCAAGACCCCATTGCCGATGCCGCCCGCGCTATTCTAGACGGACATATCGTATTATCTCGCGAGTTGGCAGACTCAGGTCATTACCCAGCGGTAGATATTGAAAAATCCATTAGCCGAGTGATGCCTGCGGTAACTAGCGACGGCCATCAGCAACTTGCTCGCCAGCTTAAATCCTTAAATGCCTCCTACCAGCAAAACCAAGACTTGATTGCTATTGGTGCCTACCAACGCGGTGCTGACAAACGTATTGATTTAGCCATAGGCATGAAGCCACATATGGATCAGTTCTTGCAACAAGAGATGAAAGAAGTGGTAGCTTATGACGAAAGTCTGACGCGGATGGAGCGCACCATGCAAATGGCCAATATCAATGCTCAAGGTCCGCTCGGTTAAACTACCTTGATGTTCTCTACTTAGGAGATGCTCATGGCACGGCGAGCGTTATATTTAATGGTTGAGCGCTTGCAAGAGCAAGAGCAAGCCGCAGTAAAAGATATGGCCGAAGCGCAGCAGCAGCTTAGCGAGTTTGAAGCACAATTGGCTCACCTAGAGCAGTATCGCCGCTCTTACCTTGAGCAAGCCTTGGCAAAGGGCGTAGATGGCTTTTACGCAGACAGCTTTCACCAATACCAATTGTTTATTCAAAAGCTTGAGCAAGCCAGTGTGCAGCAGGGTAAAAGTATTGAGCAAGTAAAGAAAAACGTATTACTTAAACGTAATCAGTGGTTAGAGCTGCAAGCTAAACGAAAAGCTATGGAGTTTCTGATTGAAAAACAAGTGAAACAGCAGCAGCAAAAACAACACCGCGAAGAACAAAAGCTACTCGATGAATACGCATTATATTCTCACCTTCGAGGCCAAGTGTAGCGCTTAGGCATAAAATATGCTTTATTTTTTCGAAATGAAAGAGTAATGGCTAGTTAGCCTAGGGCAAATAAGCCTAAAGCTGGAAAAGACTAATTGTAAGGGCAAGTAACAATATGGAATTTCTGTTAAACGATGCAGGCAATGCCAAGCAGTTATCATCACTAGGAAGTGCAACTCTTAGCCCTTCTGAAAAGGGTGACGATTTTGCTAAATTAGTTAAAGAATTAGAGCAACTTCCTAAAGCCGATAGCCCGGTAAAAGCCGCTGTAGAAAAAGAGTATGCTAAAGGTGCGGAGTCTGATTCTAAAAAGGCTGTGGATAGCCCCGCAGAGCCCAGTCCTAGGGACTTACTTAAGCAACTCGATACGGCCAAAAAAGCGGCCGACGATATTGAAAAGGGTAATGCGGAGTCCGCTAAAAATGCTATTCCCATTGACCTTGTTAGTGAAGATGAAGCTGATTCTGCCGAACAAACAGCTTCAGACAGTTCTTCATTAACGCAGGACTCAGAAACCAAAGAGAGATTAAACAGTAAGGCTGAACCAGAGCCAGAGCCTGCAGTTAAAACTAACAGTGCTGGAAAAAGCGAAACTGATCCTGATTTAGCCCAAGCAGCAAATAAACAAAGCGGCAGTGAATTGCCGCTTAACTCTGCTGCGTCTGATGCCGACGATACAGATGCCTCATCTATACTGAGTAGCGAAACTAAAACATCAAATACAAGCTCCAATCAACTTGGCGTTTCTTCATCGAAAACTGACAGCACAATCAGTGTAGAAGGAGAGGCCAACAAAGCTAACCCACAAAGTGCTAAAGACCTAACAGACTCAAAAGTGCTTAGTGAAGCCGCTAACGCGAAAAGTATTGCAGACACAGGCGCTGCAGAAGTTAGTGGGAGTAAAGCGATTAAAGGCACTGAAGGCGAGTTAGATAAATCTGCAAAACTTGGCGTTTCGGCTAACCAAGTCGAACAACAAAAAACTACCGAAAAAGAATTAAACAAAACCACTGCTTTCGTTAGCGGTGCGGTGGTTAAAGATACTGATAAAACGCTACAGAATAAAGTTGAAAGCGAACAGCTTAAATCTGCCAGTGGTAAAGAGGCTGATACGCTAAAACAGGCTAATGCTGGGGTAGACAGTAAACAAGAAAAAGCAGCGCAGATAAACTCAGATACTAATAGAGGTGAGCCACTAAACACTCAAGTTGATGCGCGAGCTAAACAAGCCGCTAAAGTTTCATCTTCTGAGCAAGTGGTTATTCAGCAAACGGCCAACGATACGAAAGTAGCGCAAAATGCAGACGCTGGAAAAATGGCTGAAACAAACCTTAATGTCGATGCCAAAACTGGCGAGACTAAACCTCCGCTTGCTTCTACTCAGTCAAATTTGTTGACCCCTAAAACCAGCAGTACAGATGCTTCTCCAACTACTGATAAGTTAGCTGCTGCGACCATCGCAGCGAGCGCAGATAGCACCAGTAAAGATACTAGCGGTGAGCAAAAAGAGCAGCAACATAGTCAAACTCAACAGCATGTAGCGCTAAATCAAACAGAGGCGCCTAAACCGCAAGAACATCACAGTATTTTTCGCTCAGCCTCAGGCGCTGATGTAGTTGCTCGCGCGGAGCAGGCAAATAGCGATGTTGCGTTAAAACAAGCGCAGCAAGCAAATCAGATAAACGATAAACAAGTTCAACAAAACGAACGACTCAACCCTGCTCATTATCAAGCACCTGCCGAACTGAATCAGCGGGTTCAATATATGTTAAGCCAAGGTATGCAAAAAGCTGAAATTCGTTTAGATCCTGCAGAGTTGGGCAGTATGCATATTCGCTTGCAGATGAACCAAGAACAACAGGTATCGGTACAAATTCAAGTTCAAAACCCTCAAGCCCGTGAAGCCTTAGAACAAACCATGCCGCGTTTACGTGAAATGTTAGAGCAGCAGGGTATAGAATTAGGACAAAGTCAGGTGAATCAGCAAAATCAAGGCAATGCTTCGCAGCATGGTCAAGGTCAAAACGCGGGAAGTGGACTTGCTGGAAATATTAACAATATTGAGGACGCTGGTGAGCAAGACTTGAGCGCCTTGGTGGCAAACCAAGCAAACAGCGATGGTATTGACTTTTACGCCTAGTTTATTTGCTAAAGGCGCTGTTGAAGCGCCTCTTAACTGTGTAATAATGAAATCAGTTTAGCGAAAAGTTCATGGAAGCATAAATGGCTGAAGAATCAGAATTAAAAGTAGAAGATGATGAAGGTGGCAGTAAGAAGAAGCTGATCATCATTATTGCCGGTGTCGCGGTATTAGTTATTGGCGGCGTTGTCGGCTTTTTGTTGATGGGCGGCGAAGATGAAGCGCCTGCAGCTGCAACCCCCACTGAAGAAGTGACTGCTAGTGTTACTCATGAAGCACTATACGTGGGGATGCCGCGACCATTTGTCTTCAATATTGTGGGTGACCACAGAGATCGTTTGGTACAAATCAAAGTACAATTATTGGTGCGTGGTACTGCCAATGAAGCTGATGCGAAGCTACATATTCCCTTGATTGAAGGTACTTTACTTAACGTATTTAGCTCCGCTAGCGTTGAAGACATGTCTACTCAAGAAGGCAAAGATAGCCTACGTGAGAACTCGCTAATCGAAACACAAAAAGCATTAAAAGAAATTACCGGTAAAGTTGTGGTAGAAAAAATATTGTTTACCGGCTTTGTGATGCAATAAAGGAACAATGTGAGCGATTTATTAAGCCAAGACGAAATTGATGCGCTGCTACATGGTGTTGATGATATAGAAGAGGACATCATTGAGCCCGAGATGTCGGGCAGTGTGGTGGAGTTTGACTTTTCTTCTCAAGACCGAATTGTTCGGGGTCGCATGCCAACCCTTGAGTTGGTTAATGAACGTTTCGCACGGCACATGCGCATTAGTTTATTCAATATGATGCGCCGTACCGCTGAAGTATCGATTAATGGCGTACAAATGATTAAGTTTGGCGAGTACGTGCATACTTTGTTTGTACCTACTAGTTTAAACATGGTTCGTTTTCGTCCACTCAAAGGCACCGCCTTGGTGACCATGGAAGCGCGACTGGTTTTCATTTTAGTTGAGAACTTTTTTGGTGGCGATGGCCGTTACCATGCAAAAATTGAAGGTCGAGAATTTACCCCTACCGAACGCCGTATCATTCAAATGTTGTTAAAAATCATCTTTGAAGATTACGTTGAAGCGTGGGCACCGGTTATGGATGTTGGGTTTGACTACCTCGATTCAGAAGTGAATCCCGCTATGGCTAACATTGTGAGCCCTACTGAAGTGATCGTGGTGAGCTCTTTCCATATTGAATTAGATGGTGGCGGTGGTGATTTTCACATTGCAATGCCTTATTCCATGTTGGAGCCTATTCGTGAACTACTAGATGCGGGGGTTCAGAGCGATAAACAAGATACCGATCAACGTTGGAGCTCAGCACTTAGCGACGAAATAATGGATGTCCCGGTCGGTTTACATACTAAGTTATTAGAAACTGATGTGACATTAAGGCAGCTGATGGAGCTGAAAACCGGTGATGTTATCCCTGTCGAAATGCCAGAAACCGCGATGTTGTTCGTAGAAGATTTGCCTAGTTACCGTGTTAAGTTAGGCCAGCGTAATGAACACATGGCGCTTAAAGTTGATTCAGTGTTAGAGCGTCCCGATACGGTCAAAACTGACCTAGAAATGGTGGTAAGCCGCCGTCAATCTTCTGCAGACGACGAGTAAGATGAATAAGGAAAAAATATGAGTGATCAAGACGATATGGCGGATGAGTGGGCTGCAGCAATGGCTGAAGTAGAGCCCGCACCGTTAGAAGAGTTTGTTGATGAATCGCAACCTATTAGCGAAGAGCAGCAACGTAAGCTTGATTCAATAATGGATATCCCGGTTACCATTTCAATGGAAGTTGGCCGTAGTAATATTAGTATTCGTAACTTACTACAGCTTAACCAAGGCTCGGTAGTTGAGCTAGATCGGGTAGCTGGTGAACCTTTAGATGTGCTGGTAAACGGTACCTTGATCGCCCATGGCGAAGTAGTGGTAGTGAATGACAAGTTTGGTATTCGTTTGACTGATGTAATCAGTCAAACAGAACGCATTAAAAAACTCAAATAATGCGCGGCTCATTCGGTTTACTGCTTATTCTATCTATTGCCTTGCCTGCGGCTGCAGAGCAAGAGATTAACGCGGCGCCCAGCTCTCAAGTTGAATTGCTCTCTTGGATAATGTCTTTAGCTGTAGTGTTGGTGACTATTTTGGTTTGTGCCTGGGTGCTTAAAAAAACCCGACTAAATCAATTTGCTGGCGACCAGTCTAAAGTTATCACTAATTTGGCACTGGGCACTCGCGAACGCATCATGGTGGTAGAAATAGGTGAGCAACAATATTTGCTGGGGGTCACCGCCCAGTCAATAAATCTATTAGATAAGTTGGAACAACCACTGGAAGCGAAACCGAATAAAATGAGTGGCCATTTTGCTAAACAGCTGCAAGGGATATTGTCGAAAAATGAAAAGTAAGCTGTTTTACGGTTTATTATTGTGCTTTGCGTTTGTTGCACCTAGCTTTGCTCAAGAAGGTATTTTACCTGCCATAACGATGACCACCAATCCCGATGGTGGTCAAGAGTATTCGGTTACACTACAAGTCTTAGCCTTGATGACCGCGCTGTCTTTTTTACCAGCAATGGTCATTATGATGACGTCGTTCACTCGAATCGTGGTGGTGATGTCAATTTTGCGTCAGGCCATGGGTTTACAGCAAAGCCCGTCTAACCAAGTCATTATTGGTATTGCTTTGTTTTTAACTTTTTTTATTATGTCGCCAGTCATAGAAGAGGTGAACCAGCAAGCGGTACAGCCGTATTTGAGTGAAGAGCTTACTTCTATGCAAGCTTTTGAGCGCGCAAAAGAACCGCTTAAAGAATTCATGCTAGCGCAAACGCGCCTTACTGATCTAGAAACCTTTGTAAAGATTGCTAAGGTCGAAGTAGGTTCACCAGAAGAAGTACCGTTTAATGTGCTTATTCCTGCATTCATTACATCCGAGTTAAAAACCGCCTTCCAAATTGGCTTTATGTTATTCATACCATTTTTGGTGATTGACTTAGTGGTGGCCAGTATTCTAATGGCCATGGGTATGATGATGCTGTCCCCAATGATTGTATCGCTGCCATTCAAACTAATGTTGTTTGTATTGGTTGATGGCTGGAGCCTAGTGATGGGCACCCTTGCAAACAGTTTTGGCGTATAGACAAAAGGAGCCATAGATGGAACCGGAAGTCTTTGTAGATGTATTTCGCCTGGCATTAGGGCAAGTGGTTATCTTAGTGTCTGCTGCGATTATCCCAAGTTTGCTGGTGGGGCTCATTGTAGCTATTTTCCAAGCCGCCACTTCGATTAATGAACAAACCTTAAGTTTTTTGCCACGTTTGTTAGTCACACTTGCTTCGCTAATGATTGCTGGCCATTGGTTTACCGGAAAACTGATGGAGCTGTTCTTCACTATGGTTGATATGATCCCTCAGGTTGTTGGTTAGTGGAGTTTCCCTCCGACCTAATTATGGCGTGGATTGGCCAATATCTTTGGGCCTTAACCCGCGTAGCTGCAATGTTAATGGTATTGGCGAGTTTTGGTGGCAAATCGGTTCCTACTCGAGTTCGCTTAATGTTAGCTTTGGCGATTACTTTTGCATTAGTGCCGGTGTTACCAGACGTTCAAGGTATCGAAGTTTTCTCCTTTCAAGCGATTATCGTGATTCTTCAGCAAGTATTAATTGGTGTAGCGATCGGATTTATTTCTCAGCTATTAATGCAAACGTTTGTGGTTGGCGGGCAAATTATTGCGATGCAAACCAGCTTGGGTTTTGCCTCTATGGTAGACCCGAATAATGGCCAAAGTACTCCTGTTGTTGGTCAATTTTATTTGTTGTTGGCAACATTACTGTTTTTGGCCATTGACGGGCATCTGCAGCTCATTACCTTAATCGCAATGAGTTTCGAAACGATTCCCATCGGTATGAGCGGTTTAGGCACTATTGATTATCAACACCTTGCTGGTTGGTACTCTCAGCTTTTTCTGGCCGCGCTTGCCTTGTCTATTTCGTCTGTTGTCGCCATGTTACTTGTGAATTTTTCTTTTGGTGTTATGACCCGAGCTGCACCCCAACTGAATATTTTTAGTATTGGCTTTGCGGTAAGTATGTTGTTTGGTTTATTTATTCTTTGGCTCACTATTGGTGGGTTCTTAGCGCACTTTGAACGTCAGTGGGAGGTTGGTCGCAGTACAGCATGCGCTCTATTGCGCATAGGTTGTTAACCTAAGGTCAAATTACTATGGCAGATGACGATCAAGAAAAAACGGAAGACCCCACGGGGAAAAAGCTTGAAGATGCTCGAAAAAAGGGACAGGTCGCTCGTTCTAAAGAATTAGGTACTGCCGCGGTACTCATTACTGCTGCTATCGCCATCATGGCGTTTGGCAGCATGTTGGCTGAATCTATGGTGAAGGTTTTCCAGTTAGCTTTTACGATGACCCGGGAGCAGGTGTATGACGTTAATCTCATGCTTAAGAACATCGGAATTATAGGTATGTTGTTGGTTAAGCCACTAATGTGGATTATGGGCTTTATTACACTAGCGGCCTTAATTGGCAATACTTTGTTAGGGGGAATGTCTTTTAGTTGGGAGGCTGCCAGGCCAAAAGCCAGTAAGATGTCGCCGCTTCAGGGCTTTAAACGGATGATGGGACTTCAAGCTTTTGTTGAACTTATAAAAAGTATTGCCAAAGTTGTTGTAATCGCAGGTGTAGTTTGGTTTGTACTGCGTTGGAAGTTCGCCGAAATCCTCACTCTTAGTATGCAGTCGATACCTGGCTCGATTGTTAATGCGTTAGACATGCTGCAGTGGATGTTACTAGCCCTAGTTTGCAGCTTGATTGTTATCGTGATTATTGATGTGCCTTATCAAATTTGGAATCACAACAAGCAGCTGAAAATGTCTAAGCAAGAAGTGAAAGACGAACATAAAAACATGGAAGGTAGCCCTGAAGTGAAAGGGCGGATCCGTCGCTTGCAAATGGAAATGGCTGCTCGCCGAATGATGGCTGATGTGCCGCAAGCTGATGTGGTAGTGACCAACCCAACACACTTTTCTGTCGCACTTCAGTATGATAAAGAAGGTACTGGCGCTCCCAAAGTGGTGGCAAAAGGGGTTGACGAGGTAGCGATGAAAATCCGCGAAATTGCTCGCCATTATGAAGTTCCGATTATGGAAGCACCAGCACTCACTCGCTCGTTGTATCACACCACTAAAATTGGTCACGATATCCCCGAAGGTCTATACGTTGCAGTTGCCCAAATATTGGCTTTTGTTTTTCAATTGGAGCAATACCGTAAGGGTAAAGGTAAGCGACCTAAACCGGTGGTTAATGACTTACCTATTCCCAATGAACTTCGATATTAGTCTCAGTTCTCATCACCGAACTTATTAAGTAATCGTATTGGCTCGCTTATTGCTTTTCTTGTTTCATCAGTTGTTAGGAAGTCAGTATTTCGTCATTTATGGAATTCATTAATCGTCTCACCAGCTTTAAGCTTCAAGATCTAAAAAAAGTTGATGTTAATGTCATAAAAGGTGTTGGTACGCCAGTTGTGGTGCTAGCCACATTAGGCATGGTTGTATTACCAATGGCGGCATGGCTGTTGGACATATTGTTTGCCTTTAACATCTCCCTCGCCTTAGTGGTATTACTGGTAGCTATTTATACTAAACGACCGCTAGATTTTGCTGTCTTCCCAACGGTGTTGTTGATTGCCACGCTACTGCGCCTTGCATTAAACGTTGCTTCCACTCGCGTTGTATTGCTTGAAGGCCACAATGGCGGTAACGCTGCTGGTAATGTTATTGAAGCCTTTGGTTCGGTGGTAATTGGTGGCAACTATGCGGTAGGTTTGGTGGTGTTTTTAATCTTGATGATCATCAACTTTGTGGTGGTGACTAAAGGTGCTGGCCGTATTGCAGAAGTAAGCGCCCGCTTTACTTTAGATGCAATGCCCGGTAAGCAAATGGCGATTGATGCCGATTTAAACGCTGGCATCATTGACCAAGAACAAGCCCGAACACGCCGAGCAGACGTAACCAACGAAGCGGACTTTTATGGTTCTATGGATGGTGCCAGTAAGTTTGTTAAAGGGGATGCCATTGCGGGTATTCTCATTTTGTTTATTAACATTCTTGGCGGCTTTATTATTGGTGTGGCTCAGCATGATTTAACCTTTGCTGAAGCGGCAGAGGTTTATACTTTGCTTACCATTGGTGATGGCTTAGTTGCACAAATACCCTCATTACTTTTATCTATAGCCGCCGCGTTGGTAGTTACTCGTCAAAATACCGAAGCAGACATGGGCGAGCAGGTGAGCTTGCAGATGTTTAGAGACCCGCGAGTAATGATAATCTGTGGTTCAATTTTGTTCATTATGGGCATTGTCCCTGGTATGCCTCATTTGGCATTTCTTACTTGTGCAGCTGTGTGTTTAGGTGCGGCTTGGATGCGTCATAAAGGAGATGCTAAAAAAGCGGCGGATACCTCACTGCAGCCAGCGAGCTCAAGCCCAAGTGCCAGTAGCGAACCAAAAGAATTGGGTTGGGATGATGTCCAACCAGTTGATGTTATAGGCTTGGAAGTAGGGTACCGCCTAATTCCTTTGGTGGATAAAAGCCAAGGTGGTGAGTTGCTGGCTCGAATTAAAGGAGTGCGTAAAAAGCTTTCTCAAGATCTTGGTTTTTTGGTTCCAGCGGTGCATATTCGTGACAACTTAGATTTAGGTCCGAATCAATATCGTATTACCTTAATGGGTGTCACTTACGGTGAATCGGAAGTTTTTCATGATAGAGAAATGGCGATTAACCCAGGTCAGGTATTTGGTAAAATTGAAGGCCAGCCTACTACCGATCCTGCATTTGGTCTTGAAGCTGCGTGGGTAGCAACAGAGCAACGCGAGCACGCTCAAACTCTCGGTTACACCGTAGTTGACTCTGCTACGGTAGTTGCCACCCACTTGAGCCAACTCCTTACCAATAATGCATCTAACTTACTCGGCCATGAGGAAGTACAGAATCTACTAGATATGTTGGGTAACAACTTGCCTAAGTTAGTAGAAGGTTTGGTGCCAGATACGATGACGCTATCTACAGTGGTTAAAGTGCTGCAGAACTTACTCAACGAAGGTGTGCCTATTCGCGATGTACGCAGTATTGTACAAACCTTGGTGGAATACGGGCCGAAAAGCCAAGACCCCGATATTCTCACTGCAGCTTGTCGTATTTCTTTGAAACGTTTAATTGTGCAAGAGCTAATTGGCAGTGAAGCTGAATTACCGGTTATTACCTTGTCTCCAGACTTGGAGCAGATATTGCATCAATCTATGCAAGCAGCAGGTAATGATGGTGCTGGAATGGAACCTGGTTTGGCAGAGAAGTTACAAGTTTCGCTTAACGAAGCCTGTCAAAATCAAGAGTTGGCTGGTCAACCCGCTATTTTGTTAACCTCGGGAATTTTACGCTCAAGTATGTCTCGATTTGTTAAAACAGCGATGCCAGCACTGAGGGTTCTTTCTTATCAAGAAGTACCAGAAGATAAACAAATACGTATTGTGAGCTCAGTAGGGCAGTAGCCTGAAGAGTCTGACAAAAGGAAGGTGAACAGTGAAAATGAAACGCTTTTTTGCGAAAGACATGCGAACTGCATTAGCCGAGGTAAAAGAAACCTTAGGCAGTGATGCGGTAATTATGTCGAATAAAAAGGTCACTGGCGGCATTGAAATTGTTGCTGCAGTTGAACCTTCCAATTTAAAAAACAGTGCTGCAGAGAGCAGCAGAGAGCTGGCGGAAGACAGCGTCAAATTATCGTCCCGGAATCCCGCTGCGGCAAAGAAAGCGCCAACAAACCAGCATCCTGGTCATGATTTTGACGAAAATGCCAGTTTGAAAGATAACTTAACCAACTTCATGCAACGTCATCAAAAGCGCCAGCAAGAGAATTTGCAACAATCTACCTTAAAACAGCAACAACAATCGCAGCGCCCTCGTACCGTTCAAGCACCGCGTTCTTTAGCGCAGCAACAGGGCTGGGTACAACAAGGTTCTTTATCAAGTCAACCTGCTCAATCCCGTTCTGCTCAGCAGCCTAAGCAAGATTCTGCTGGAAATGAAGTGGGTGAATTGAAGAAAGAAATGGCAGCGATGCGCAAGTTACTCGAGCACCAAGTCTCTGGCTTGATGTGGCAAGAAGTTGAGCGTCAAGAACCGGTTCGAGCGATGCTCATTAAGCAATTGCAGCTAGTTGGTTTTGATGAAGACATGGCTGACCAAATCGCCGGTTATATTCCTGAAGAACTTGGTGTGCAAGAAGGCTGGCAGCATTTACGTGAGTTGCTCGCAAACCAACTTCCGGTCGGCCAAGATGAAATTCTGCTTAAAGGCGGTGCAATTGCTTTATTAGGGCCAACGGGCGTGGGCAAAACCACTACCATTGCCAAATTAGCCGCTCAGTTTTCTATGCGTCATGGCGCAGATAGCGTAGCGATGATTACCACCGATACCTATCGAATTGGCGCGCATGAACAACTTGCTACCTATGGGAAGATTATGGGTTGTGCAGTGCGGGTCGCTAACGATGAAGAAGAGTTGTCTCAATTGTTGTATCAATTTAAAGATAAAAAACTTGTGCTAATTGATACTGCCGGTATGAGCCAACGAGATTTACGTTTACACGAACAACTCGATAAGTTAGTTAAGAATAGCCGCGTGAATATACGTAACTATTTGGTGATGTCAGCTAACGCTCAACGTCGAGTTATTGAAGAAACCGTGAATCAATTCCAGCGAATTCCTCTTGCGGGTACCATACTTACCAAATTAGATGAGAGCTTGGCCTTAGGCGAGGTTTTAAATGTCACCTTGCGCCACGCTCTGCCAATCAGTTACGTTACGCATGGCCAGCAAGTGCCAGAAGATATTGCAGTTGCCGAGCCAACCAAGTTAATTGAGCAAGCGCTGTCAGTAATTGATACTCAGTCTCGGCAACATTTCTGGTTTAGTGAAACCGAACAGCAGAAGGTTTCAGATGTATTCTAAAGACAACGAATTTGATCAAGCTAGCGGCTTAAGAATGATGCAACAAAAAAATAATGTGAAAGTTATCGCTGTAACCGGTGGTAAAGGTGGTGTTGGTAAAACTAACGTTACCCTGAATATGGGCATTGCTATGGCAGCCCAAGGTAAGCGTGTAATGGTGCTGGATGCCGACTTAGGCTTGGCAAATGTAGATGTACTATTAGGCCTACGCGTTACCAAAAACTTATCGCATGTACTATCTGGCGAGTGCACATTGGATGAAGTGCTCGTAAAGGGGCCCAACGGTATATTAATCGCCCCAGCAACTTCTGGTACCCAATCAATGGTTGAATTGAGCCCGGCAGAGCATGCAGGATTGATTCGCGCATTTAGTAGCTTGAAAACTCCCATTGATATATTGCTGGTAGATACTGCTGCTGGTATTTCCGATATGGTGCTGAGCTTTGCTAAAGCCTCGCAAGATATCTTGGTCGTGGTTTGTGATGAACCCACATCGATTACTGATGCGTATGCTTTGATTAAACTATTGTCTAACAAGCACGGCGTATACAAATTTAAAGTAGTGGCAAACATGGTTCGTAGTCTGAGAGAAGGCCAAGAACTGTTTGCTAAACTAACTCGTGTTACCGATCGCTTTTTAGACGCCACTTTAGAACTCGTATCGTGTATTCCATACGATAACAATGTTCGACTCGCTGTGCGTAAACAGCGCGTCGTGGTTGAAGCGTACCCTAAATCTCCCGCTTCTTTAGCCTTTCGCTCTTTAGCGAGTAAAGGAGCTACTTGGCCGATTCCGGAACAAGCTGGTGGCCATTTAGAATTCTTCATCGAGAATCTTCTCGAATTCGGACAACGTAAAAATAGAGAACAGCTTAGTGAATAAAGTTGCCGCTTATGCCAGCGCTAGTGACACTAATGTGTTGGTGGAACGCCATGCAAATTTGGTAAAACGGATAGCGCACCATTTAATGGCGCGCCTACCGGCTAGCGTAATTGTTGATGATCTCATTCAGTCTGGAATGATTGGTCTTATCGAAGCTGCGCGTAATTTTGATGGTACCAAAGGTGCGAGTTTCGAAACCTATGCCGGGATCCGTATTCGTGGCTCAATGCTTGACGAAATTCGTCGTGGTGACTGGGTACCACGTTCTGTGCATAAAAACAGCCGCGCTATCAGTGAAGCTATTAACGCAGTTGAAAAAGAAAAGAATGGAGATGCCAAAGATGCTGAGGTTGCTGCTAAGCTGGGTGTAAGCCTAAGCGAATATCATTCAATGTTGTCTGACGTAAACTGTGGCCGAATTCTTGGTATTGAAGATCTTGGCGTGAGCGAAGATGTTATTTCTAGTGATGAAAGTCGCGAGCAAAATCGACCATTTGAAGGCTTTGCTAATCAACGCTTTCAACAATCGCTAGCCGACTGCATTAAAGGCTTACCAGAGCGCGAAGCGTTAGTATTATCGCTATATTATGACGAAGAACTTAATCTTAAAGAAATTGGCGAAGTATTAACCGTAAGCGAGTCAAGAGTCAGTCAAATACATAGCCAAGCGCTTGCTCGAGTGAAAACTCGAATGCGAGATTGGACACAATAGAGAAATTCATCCTTACAAATATGATAAAAGATGGACTAAAATTGTGTTTATTAAGGCATAATATCTTTATTACATAAATTTTTAGCCCGTTTTGAGGCTTGCAAAACATCCTGTTGGGGGACGTACCTTGGATAAAAATATGAAAATTCTGGTTGTTGATGATTTTTCAACAATGAGAAGGATTATTAAAAACCTACTTAGAGATTTAGGTTTCAACAATACTCACGAAGCTGATGACGGTAATACTGCGTTGCCAATGCTTAAAGGTGGGGACTTCGAATTTGTAGTGACCGATTGGAACATGCCGGGTATGGAAGGCATTGATTTATTAAAGAATATTCGTGCCGACGAAAGCTTGTCTCATTTACCTGTGTTAATGGTTACAGCAGAAGCGAAACGCGAACAGATTATTGAAGCCGCGCAAGCCGGCGTAAATGGTTATATTGTAAAACCTTTCACAGCTGCCACACTAAAAGAGAAGCTAGATAAGATTTTCGAAAGATTACAATAATAAAGGAAGATGTGTGAGCACTGATACTCCGATCATCTCATTAGCCGATGCCAAAGCTTTGGTGTTGCTACTTGAAGAAGGAAACGTCTCCGAGGCGAATCAATTTGTCAGTGAGCTGTGCGCTCCTAAGGCCAACCTGTTGTTTGACAAAGTTGGCCAGCTCACACGTCAACTTCACGATTCATTAAATGATTTCAAGCTAGATATTCGTATTAATGAATTAGCCAATCAGGAAATACCTGATGCAAAAGAGCGGTTAAACTATGTAATAGAGATGACCGACCAAGCCGCTAATAAGACCATGGATGCGGTTGAATCTGGCCTCCCTATTGCCGATCAATTAACCAGTGAAATCAACGATATTATGCCTGTTTGGCAAAGTTTGATGGAACGAAGAATTGAAATTGGCCAATTTAAAGCGCTATGTCACCAAATCGATATTTTCCTTAATAGTTCTTCAGCAAATGCCGATAAACTACGAAGTATGTTAACTGAAATATTGATGGCTCAAGATTTTCAAGACTTAACTGGGCAAATGATTCGTAAAGTAATCACCTTAGTTCAAGAAGTTGAAGAAAGTTTAGTGGAAATGCTGACCTTGTTTGGCAATGATAAAGCTGAAGTTATAGAGAAAAAAGCTCCTGCAAAATCGGCCATTGAAGCCGAAGGGCCAATATTAAATAAAGAGCAAAGGGATGACGTTGTTAACGATCAAGATGATGTTGATGACCTGTTATCTAGTTTAGGATTTTAAGGGAGTAGCGCATGTCGTTTGATGTAGATGAAGACATCTTACAAGACTTTCTCGTAGAAGCGGCGGAGATCCTTGAGCAGCTGTCTGAACAGTTGGTTGATTTAGAGAAACGTCCAGATGATAGTGACTTATTAAATGCTATCTTTCGCGGCTTCCATACCGTAAAAGGTGGCGCAGGCTTTTTGTCTCTTACCGAGCTTGTTGATGTTTGTCATGGTGCAGAGAACGTTTTTGACACCTTGCGTAACGGTGGGCGGGGTGTCTCGCCAGAGCTGATGGATGTTATTCTTGAAGCTCTTGATGCTGTTAATGATATGTTTGCTCAAGTGCAGGCTCGCGAACCGTTAACACCAGCTTCTCCTGATATTATTGACCGCCTGCATCATCTTTCTCAACCTGAATCCGCAGATGAAGCTCCAATTGCCGCCGCTGAGCCCGAGCCAGTAGCCATTCCTGAACCTGTCGCTCCAGCAGCTGATAGTGGGAACATTGATGAAATCAGTGATGATGAGTTTGAACGTTTACTTGACGAGCTTCATGGTAGCGATGCGCCTAAGCCTGCTGCTCCTGCGCCGAGCGCGGCCGCTCCGGCTAGTGACGGTGATATTTCCGATGACGAGTTTGAAAAACTTTTAGATGAGTTACACGGTTCTAAAGCTCCTAGTGCAGCAGCGCCAGCTCCAAAAGCTGCCGACCCCGCGCCCGCAACTAGCGGGGAAGAGATTGGCGATGACGAATTTGAAAAGCTATTGGACCAGCTACATGGTGCAGGAAAAGCGCCAGACGTTAAGCCAGCCGCTCCAGCCAAGCCTGCAGTACCTGTCGCGAAGCCTGCTGCTGCGGTTAAGCCCGCTGCCCCTGCGAAGCCAGCTGCTAAAGCTGCGCCAGCCAAAGCAGAACCCGCCAAAGCTCCTACCAAGCAAGCTGTGCCTCAAGGTGAAACGACTGTTCGTGTAGATACACGTACACTTGACGACATCATGAATATGGTCGGTGAATTGGTATTAGTTCGAAATCGCTTAGTAAGCCTTGGCCTAAATAGTAACGATGAAGACATGTCTAAAGCCACTGCCAATCTAGATGTAGTGACGGCTGACTTGCAAGGCGCGGTAATGAAAACCCGCATGCAACCTATTAAAAAGGTGTTTGGACGTTTTCCTCGAGTAGTACGAGATCTAGCTCGTAGCCTTAAAAAAGATATTAATCTTGAGTTGGTCGGCGAAGAAACCGATTTAGATAAGAACTTAGTTGAAGCTTTGGCCGATCCATTGGTCCACTTAGTCAGAAACTCAGTAGACCATGGTATAGAAATGCCAGATGAGCGAGTGGCTTCAGGCAAACCTCGTACCGGTGTTATTCGTTTATCAGCCTCGCAAGAAGGCGACCATATCCTATTGATGATTGAGGATGATGGCGCAGGAATGAATGCCGATAAGCTTAAATCAATTGCTGTTGAGCGCGGCGTGTTAGATGCCGATGCGGCAGCAAGAATGCCAGATAAAGATGCTTACAGCCTGATTTTTGCGCCAGGTTTCTCAACCAAAACCGAAATTTCTGATATTTCTGGTCGTGGTGTAGGAATGGACGTGGTGAAAACCAGTATTACTCAGCTAAACGGCTCAGTAGATATTGACTCTCATCTTGGTCAAGGCACCACTTTACAAATTAAAGTCCCGTTAACCTTGGCTATTTTGCCTACCTTGATGGTTGATGTAGGTAAACAAACCTTTGCATTGCCATTAACCAGTGTGAACGAAATATTCCACCTAGATTTGACCAAAACCAATGTGGTTGATGGTCAAGAAACGGTTATTGTTCGCGATAAAGCTATCCCGCTTTTCTATTTGCAAGATTGGCTGATTAGAAATGGTCAACCTGGTGAACGAAGCTCGCAAGGGCATGTAGTGATTGTTCAGATCGGCCCTCAGCAAGTTGGCTTTGTGGTTGATAACCTTATTGGCCAAGAAGAAGTGGTCATTAAGGCCTTAGATCAATTATTGCAGGGCACGCCTGGCATGGCTGGTGCAACAATCACCAGTGATGGCCGCATTGCATTGATACTTGATATTCCTAGCTTACTAAAACGCTACGCTCGTAAAATGTAAGCGTTGCCTCTAAGAAGAACCGAGAATGGCAATAAAAGTATTAGTCGTTGATGATTCAAGTTTTTTCAGACGTAGAGTTAGCGAAATAATCAACGCAGACTCTACGCTTGAAGTTATTGATACCGCTAAAAATGGCCGGGAAGCTATTGATATGGTTGCTCGACTAAAGCCCGACGTGATTACCATGGACATAGAAATGCCGGTAATGGACGGCATTACCGCTGTTCGCGAAATCATGGCTAAAAACCCAACGCCCGTTTTAATGTTTTCATCTTTAACGCATGATGGCGCTAAAGCGACCTTAGATGCGCTTGAAGCTGGTGCGCTAGACTTTATCCCTAAAAAGTTTGAAGACATCGCGCGTGATAGAGAAGAAGCAGTTAGTTTATTGCAACAGCGAGTGAAAGCTATTGCACGGCGCCGAGTGGTCGCAAGAAGAACCGCTAGCCCGGCAGCGCCGGCAACAACTCGTCCTGCAGTGGCTAAGCGAAGAACTCCTGTTTCATCAGGAGCTAGCAATGCTAGCCCTCCGCAGGCCGCCGAACGCGCAAGCGTTAGCCCAAGGTTTAAGCCTTCAGGTAAACGTTATAAGTTAGTTGCTATTGGCACCTCTACAGGGGGGCCAGTTGCACTGCAAACCATCCTAACCTCGATTCCCGCTGGTTTCTCCAAACCGATTTTGTTGGTGCAGCACATGCCTGCCACCTTTACCGCTGCCTTTGCTCAACGCTTAAATAGTTTGTCGCGGATTAATGTAAAACAGGCTGAAGACGGCGATGAACTTAGACCTGGTTGGGCTTATTTAGCTCCGGGTGGCAAACAAATGTTAGTGGAAGGGCGCGGGCAATATGGTCGCTTACGCATCATTGAAGGTAACGATAAGGTAAATTATAAACCTTGTGTGGATATAACTTTTGCCTCTTTAGCTAAAAGTCATCAAAGCAATGTATTGGCGATGATCCTCACTGGAATGGGGGCCGACGGCCGAGATGGTTGTCGTTTGTTAAAAGAAAACGGCTCAACTATTTGGGCGCAAGATGAAGCCAGTTGTGTGGTATACGGTATGCCTCAAGCGGTGGCTAGCGCTGGTCTTGCTTCTGAGCAAATGCCTCTAGAGCAATTTTCTGATGCGATCGTAGCGGAAATAGGGAATGGATAAACTTAGCATCTTAGGCGTATTTATTGCGTTCTCTGCTGTTGGGTTTGGTCATACTTTTGCGGGCGGAAACCTTTCAGATTTAGTTAACCTGCATGCATTTATTATTGTTATTGGCGGCACTGTTGGAGCCGTTATGCTACAAACCCCGGCATCTCAATTTACTCAAGCAATTAAGTCTATTCCTAAAGTCTGGCAATCAAGCGAATTGACATTGAGTGACCAATTCAAGCAAATCTTAGATTGGTCTCATATTGTTAGGAAAGATGGTTATCTTGTTTTAGAAAAACACCAACAAGCTGATGCTTTTAGTTTATGTGGTTTAGAAATGTTGGTTGATGGTGCAGAGCCAAGGCAGCTAAAACAATCACTAGAAGATATCATCGACTTAGAACAAAACCGTTTAGAAAAACAAGCCGGAGTATTTGAAGCCATGGGCGGATATTGCCCAACTGTTGGTATTTTAGGGGCGGTGTTAGGCTTAATTCAGGCCATGGACTTTTTAACCAGCCCTGAACAGCTTGGTCAAGGCATCGCAGTCGCCTTTGTGGCCACCATTTATGGTGTTGGTTTTGCTAACTTTGTTTTTTTACCTATCGCTAATAAATTGCGAGCAGTCGCAAACGAGCGCGCTATTTATCACGAAATGACTTTAGCCGGTTTAGTGTCGATAGCCGAAGGGGCAAGTAGTATTGAAATCCAGCGCCGTTTGAGCGCATTTACTCAAGAGTTGACTTAAGATGCGACGCCGCTATGCGGTTCATGCTAAACCCAAGGCCAGCAGTGAGCGTTGGTTGGTATCTTATGCCGATTATATGACGTTGATGTTTGCATTGTTTGTAGTCTTGTATGCGATGGCTATTGCCAATGAAAACGAATATCCCGAATTGCAACAGCGCTTACAGCAAGCCATTGCCTTATTCGAGGAGTCAGATTCAGCGATTTTACCTATTGAATCAAACAGTGCTGCTAATAATGAAGAAGGTATATTGTTCTCTGGTCAATCCATACTGGATGGTATTTCTCCGGCTAAAAAAACGCCCGTTCATTTCAGTGAGAGCGATCATAATCCCGCATTAGACGAATTTTCAGAATTAGCTGAGCAATTAGTCTACGAATTTAAAGATTTTCTAAAAAGCGACGATATAGTAATAAGTTATGATGAACAGTGGCTGACTATCGAATTAGACAGTCGTTTGTTTTTTGCCAGCGGTAGTGCTTATTTATTAAAACCAGCAGCGCAAGTTATCGATCAACTGGCTGAGCGGCTAAAACATATCAATAATTTTATTCGAGTGCGTGGTTATACTGATGAAACGGGTATAGATAGTGAACTGTATCCAAGCAATTGGGAGCTTTCGGCAGCAAGGGCTACACGAGTATTACGTGAGTTACAAAGCCGCGGAGTTACTCCCGCTAGAATGGCGATAGAGGCATTTGCTGAGTACGCACCAGAAGGTTTGGCTCAAGGCCACCGACAAAACAGACGTGTTGTTATCGCGTTGTCGAGTAAGGTATGGGAACCGCCGATTATAGCTAAACAAATAGACGTTCCAGCGGGAGAAGAGCTAGAAAAGCCCTTAAGAAAACCCGATAGTGATACCATGTTAGCCGTGCCCATTGAGGGCGGTGGCGTTCGATTTACGACAAGGCAGGAAGAATAGGTGAAAGTTTGGACGGTTGCTAATCAAAAAGGCGGTGTAGGTAAAACTACCACGGTGATTTCGCTTGCCGGTTTATTAGCTCAGCAAGGTAAGCGGGTGTTATTGCTTGATACCGATCCCCACGCATCGTTAACTAGCTATTTGGGTTTTGACGTAGATAGCGTACAAGGAACCCTATACGAGCTTTACCAAAATACCCAGCTTGACGATGCAATGGTAACCCACAGCATTCAGGCCACTTCTTTTGATAATCTTGATTTAATTCCCGCTAGTATGGCCTTAGCAACCTTGGATAAAGTGCTAGGGCAGCGAGAAGGTATGGGCCTAATTCTTAAGCGTATTTTGGCTAGAATTGAACATCAATATGACTACGTTTTAATTGACTGCCCGCCAGTGTTAGGTGTAATGATGGTGAATGCGCTAGCCGCCAGTAGCCGAGTGTTAGTGCCAGTGCAAACAGAGTTTTTAGCCATTAAAGGTTTAGAACGTATGGTGAAAACCCTCGCCATTATGCAGCGTTCTTGTCCAGAGCCTTTGCGTTACACGGTAGTGCCTACTATGTACGATAAACGAACCCGCGCTTCGCTAAGTGCGTTAAAAGAGCTACAAGAAACTTACCCTAAGAATATTTGGAACTCAGTGATTCCAATTGATACCAAGTTTAGAGATGCCAGCTTGCGTCACGCGCCGCCTTCATACCATATAAAAAATTGTCGTGGAGTATTTGCCTATCAAACTTTGCTGGCGCACTTGCAGCAAATGACCGATGAGCAGGGGCTGCTATGAATAGCGACAAGATGATGGAAGAAGCATTAGGCAGTTATTTCGACTCTTTGTTAACAGAGCCTAATCAAGCGCCTGAAAAAGCAGATGCTGAACCTATTGTTGAAGTAGCCAATGCACCAGAGCCGCAAGTAAAACCTTTAGCGAAATTATTCGAAGAAGCAGAGCAGCGAGTTGCAGCTGTTGCCGAAGCCAAACCGGTTTTATTGCCGATTGCGGAGATTCCCGAACAAGCTCCAGAAGTTGAAGAACAACAAGAAGCCAAAGAGCAAATAGTTGTTGAAGACGAACAGCATGTTGAAACTCTGGTAGATACTGAATTTGAACCAGCGTCTGAGGCAGTTCCGCCTGAATGGCGAAATATTGAAACTGAAAATGATTTTCAGGTGCTATTCTTTGAAGTAGCTGGAGTGACTTTTGGTGTTCCGCTAACAGAGCTAGGTGGTATTCACCGCATATCCGAGGTGAGCCCCTTGTTTGGTAAGCCTAGTTGGTTTTCGGGCATAATGATTGAGCGAGAACAAAAGCTGTCGGTGGTTGATACAGCAAAATGGGTGATGCCAAATCAGCCTTTTGAGCCCGATTACAAATATTTAGTGATGCTGGGTGAAACTGCTTGGGGCTTAAGTTGTGAAAAGCTGTTTGGCACAGAGCGTCTTACCAGAGACGATGTTAAATGGCGTTCTGAACCCGGTTCCAGACGTTGGTTAGCGGGAATGGTTAAGCAAAAAATGTGCGCTTTGGTTCACGTAGAAGAGTTACAGAAAATGCTGAGCGAAGGCGTGAATATCGAAGGGCAATAAAATAGTGAGACACGGCTAGGTTTCTTAAGTGGAAAGAGTAGGAAAATCTGCCGTTTAGTTTTATAACATATGATATATACTGAATATATGAGTTGCGAGATCCGATTGGACTCACGAACAACAAAAAGGACACGCAGATGAGCGAGCAGCGTAATATCGCAGAAAATATTGCCGAAGATGAAGTACTACAATGGGTGACTTTTCAACTAGAAAGTGAGACCTATGGAATTAACGTAATGCAAGTGCAAGAAGTGCTGCGTTACACCGAGATTGCTCCTGTTCCTGGCGCACCAAACTACGTACTCGGTATTATAAATCTTCGTGGTAACGTGGTTACTGTTATTGATACTCGCTCGCGCTTTGGTTTGCCGTCATCAGACATTACTGAGAATTCACGTATTGTTATTATTGAAGCTGAATCTCAAGTGATTGGTATTTTGGTGGATAGCGTAGCAGAAGTGGTTTATTTACGTTCTTCGGAAATTGATATTGCGCCAAATGTAGGCACTGAAGAAAGTGCTAAATTTATTCAAGGCGTAAGTAACCGTGATGGTCAATTGTTAATCCTCGTGGATTTAAACAAGTTGCTTTCAGATGAAGAGTGGGACGAAGTAAGCTCACTATAAATGGATTGGATTAATCTTATTGCCCTAGTGGTAACAGTGCTTTGCCTTAGTGGGGCCTTCTGGCTCCTTAGTAAGGCAAAGCAGCAAGCTGAAGCAAGTGAAAACAAAATGCTCAGCTTAGAAACGGTGACTAAAAACCTTCTTAAGACTCATCGCGTTATTGAAAAGCAATTGCAAGAGCTGCATGTTGCCAACGCTTCTTTAGTAAAAGAGCTTGAGCGCCAGAGTGATCAAGTCGAACAAGCATTTTTGCGAACCTCTCAAATTCAATCGCAAGACCCAGACAGTAAGTTATATACACGCGCTGTTAAATTAGTGGAGTTAGGGGCGGATCTAGAAGAAGTAATGCGCGAATGTGAGTTACCAAAAGCTGAGGCTGAATTATTGCTTAGCTTGCGTAACAAGATGAAAGGCCAAGTAAGCTAAGCTTTATCTTTAGTGGCTCTGGCCTGATTTGACAATTGCCGACTCTAGAGGCACTTGTTAGCTTAGATTCTAGCCAGCTTTTTTCAGCCAAAATCAATTTCCCATCAACTAATATTTCAAACGGAGCTAATGTGTTTACTTCCGTTTGATTAGCCTTCAACACTCCACCTTGTGGCTACCTAGTCAGCTCCTATTATTAATTGTGCGGTGTTAAACGAATTTATCCATAGCTGATTATTAATTTTTCGGTGCGAGCTTTAACTTACTCGTTGGTCTTAAAATAAACATTGAATATTTGTTACTTAGCTTGCAAAGCGCTGTAAGCATGAGGTTAATTTAGCTGGCTAAGTTAGATTTAATGGTTAGCTGTGGTAACATCCAAGCCAATTATTTTGTCAAAATGATGATCGATGCTTAAAGCTAGTGAACTGTGTTGTGTAAGGGAAGAACGGGTATTGTTTGACGGGCTGTCTTTTACCTTACTCCCTGGAGAAATACTGCAAATAGCTGGCCCAAATGGGGCTGGTAAAACTAGTTTACTGCGGCTTATCGCAGGGCTTTCTCGCCCTGAAAGTGGTGAAATTATCTGGCAAGATCATTCTATTACTCAAGATGCTGACAGCTATCATCGAGATTGCCTTTATTTAGGTCATCATGCGGGGGTGAAAGCAGAATTGAGCGCCTTAGAAAACCTCAGGTTTTATTTGGGTTTAGCCGGGCAAAGTTTGGCGCAAGAGCAACTCTATGCTTTGTTAACTCGAGTAGGGCTAGCAGGCTTAGAAGAAGAGCCCGTTGCCCACCTTTCTGCTGGTCAGCAAAGGCGCGTAGCGTTAGCGCGTTTATGGTTAGTAAAACGTAAACTGTGGATCTTAGATGAACCCTTTACTGCAATTGATAAACAGGGTGTAGCGTATCTTGAGCAAGTGATACTCGAACATGCTAAATCTGGTGGGATGGTGTTGCTTACCACGCACCAAGAACTAAATATTGCTCCTGAGCATTATCGAGTACTAGAGATTAAACCCGCCTTTGAAGAGGTGGTATAATGCAGGTTTTCATCACAGTCATTAAGCGCGAATTATTGGCTGCTTTTCGCCAAAAATCAGATGTGCTAAATCCGTTGTGGTTTATTCTAATTGTTATTACTTTGTTTCCTATCGCTGTAGGCCCTGAGCCTTTGTTATTGGCAAGAATAGCGCCCGGAATTTTATGGGTCGCTGCTTTGTTATCTTCGCTATTATCGTTAGAGCGTTTGTTTCGCGATGATTATGCTGATGGCTCTTTAGAGCAGATGATTATTGGTGGCTCGCCGTTGGCCTTGATTGCTTTAGCGAAAATTGTCGCCCATTGGCTGATCACCGGCTTACCTATTTTACTGTTGTCGCCTTTGTTAGCAGTATTGCTGTCTCTAGAGTGGCAAAGCTTTCAAGCGACGTTCTATACCTTGGTTTTAGGTACGCCAGTCTTAAGTTTGATTGGCTCGGTTGGAGTGGCGTTAACGGTAGGTTTACGCAAAGGCGGAGTATTGCTCAGCTTACTTATCTTGCCACTTTACATACCGGTGCTTATTTTTGCGACATCTGCGATTGAAGCAGCGTCTTTAAGCTTGCCCTATGCAGGGCATTTAGCGATTATGGGGGCAATTAGTTTACTGGCTTTAACACTGGCTCCTTTTGCTACCGCTGCCGCGCTAAAAGTTAGTATTAACTAAATATAATTAATTAAGTGAGAGAGTAAATACCATTATGTGGAAATGGTTACATCCTTACGCAAAACCAGAAGCCAGTTACCAATTAGCCGGTAAATTTGTGCCTTGGTTTAGTGTGTTTGCTATTGTTTGTTTCGCTGTTGGATTGGTGTGGGGATTAGCCTTCGCTCCAGCAGATTATCAACAAGGCGATAGCTTTCGTATCATCTATATTCACGTACCTTCAGCCATTTTGTCGATGGGTGCATATTCCTCTATGGCCGTGGCTGCTTTTATTGGATTAGTTTGGCAGATTAAGCAAGCCGATATGTACGTAGCCGCTGTTGCGCCAGTAGGGGCGGTATTCACATTTATTGCTTTGTTCACCGGTGCCGCTTGGGGTAAGCCCATGTGGGGTGCTTGGTGGGTATGGGATGCACGTTTAACCTCTGAGTTAATTTTGCTGTTTTTGTATTTGGGTGTCATTGCGTTATATAACGCGTTCTCAGACAAAACCATGGCCGGCAGAGCGGCAGGCATTTTAAGCTTAGTGGGCGTTATTAACCTGCCGATCATTCACTATTCAGTAGAGTGGTGGAATACCCTGCATCAGGGTGCAACCATTACTAAATTTGATAAACCTTCAATAGATTCGGATATGTTATGGCCTTTGTTGCTGAACATTGCTGCCTTTACATTTTTCTTGGGCGCAGTGAGTTTAGTGAGGTTTAGAACAGAACTATTACGCCGTGAGCAACGTAGACCGTGGGTACAACAACTTATTAATCGCCACTCTCAGGCTAGAGGTTGAACGCCATGCAATTTGAATCAGTCAGTGATTTTTTAGCCATGGGCGGCTATGCATTTTATGTATGGCTAGCGTTTGGTGTTAGTGCTGCAGCCATGATTGCCATTGTGGTAGACAGCATAGTTAAACGTAATGCAATTTTTAAATCGGTGGCACGCCAATCGGCTCGCCAACAACGCGTACAAGCAGCAAAAGAGGTAACTGAACGCTTATGAACCCAAGACGTAAAAAACGCTTAACCATTGTGTTGGCCATTGTACTTGGATTGGGGGCGTCAATCGGCTTACTGCTATTTGCTTTGCAACAGAACATTGATTTGTTTTACACACCTACGGAGCTTGTGAAAGGCAAAGGCAAGCAAGAAGTGAAACCTGAGGTCGGCCAACGATTACGTATTGGTGGCTTGGTGCTGCCTGGCACGGTGGAACGCTCACAAACGAGTTTACAAGTTAGCTTTAAGCTTAGTGACGCTGGCGGAGGAATAGTTACGGTACTTTATGAAGGCATACTTCCAGATTTATTCCGCGAAGGGCAAGGCATTGTGGCACAAGGTGAGTTAGTAGACGCAAACACCGTGTCGGCATTTGAAGTACTAGCAAAACATGACGAAGAATATATGCCACAGGAAGTGGCAGAAGCGTTAGAAGGAATGGAACACTTTAAACCTGAATATACAGAGGCCCAACTTCAGGGCTCTGGACACTAGAGACGGAACTATGATCCCGGAACTTGGACATTACGCCTTAATTTTGGCGGTTACTCTGGCTATTTTACAAAGCGTTTATCCCTTATGGGGCGCCAGTAAAAATAGCGTGGCCTTAATGAAATTGGCGCGACCACTGGCCTTGGGGCAATTCGCCTTTGTTGGCTTGTCATTTGTGGTATTAAGTTACTCGTTTGCCATTAATGATTTCTCCGTCGCTTATGTGGCTAATAACTCAAACAGTCAGCTGCCCGTGTATTACCGACTATCTGCAGTTTGGGGGGCACACGAAGGCTCACTATTGCTTTGGGCACTGATTTTAGCTGGTTGGGGCGCTGCTGTGGCTATGTTTAGCCGTGGTTTGCCTTTAGATGCTGTGGCGCGCGTTGTTGCAGTTATGGGCATGATTTGTGTTGGTTTCTATTTATTTATTCTGCTTACTTCAAATCCCTTCGATAGAACATTGCCGTTCTTCCCGGTTGATGGGCAAGACTTAAACCCCTTATTGCAAGACGTTGGTTTAATATTCCATCCGCCGCTGCTATACATGGGTTATGTAGGTTTCTCCGTAGCTTTTGCTTTTGCTATTGCTGCACTGCTCGCGGGGCGTTTAGATTCTACTTGGGCACGCTGGTCTCGCCCTTGGACAATGGCCGCATGGATATTCTTAACTGTAGGCATCGCGCTAGGTAGCTGGTGGGCATACTACGAACTCGGTTGGGGTGGTTGGTGGTTCTGGGATCCAGTGGAAAATGCATCGTTTATGCCTTGGTTAGTGGGTACAGCCTTATTGCATTCTTTAGCGGTAACCGAAAAGCGAGGGGTGTTTAAATCTTGGACGGTATTGCTGGCGATTTCAGCCTTCTCGCTCAGTTTATTAGGGACATTTTTGGTTCGCTCAGGAGTATTGGTATCGGTACATGCATTTGCTAGTGACCCAGCTCGTGGCTTGTTTATTCTAGGCTTTTTGTTGGTAGTGATTGGTGGTTCATTACTGCTGTTTGCTATTCGCGGCTCTCAAGTTAAAAGCCGTGGTAGTTATAGCTTGTTTTCACGAGAGACCTTTTTGCTGATTAACAATATCTTGCTGATCGCGGCGTTAGTGGTGGTGTTGCTAGGCACCTTGTTGCCGCTAGTGCATAAAGAGATAGGCTTGGGCAGTATTTCTATTGGTGAAGCATTCTTTAACAGAATGTTTAGCTGGATGATTGTGCCATTTGCTTTGGCTTTAGGCATTGGCCCGCTGCTGCGATGGAAACGTCAAGATATACGACCACTTAAAAAGTCTTTAAGCCTTATCGCTGTGTTTAGTTTAGCGGTTCCTGCATTGTTGCTGGTAATGCTTGCGCCAAAATTTTATGCCTTAGCCTATATGGCCTTAGTGTTATCTTTTTGGGTGATTGCTTGTACCGCCCTAGAAGTGTATTTACGGGCAACGCATCGCCACAGCTTTATGAAAGGCGTTAAAGTACTTAGCCGCTCTCATTGGGCAATGGTATTAGGCCATCTGGGTTTGGCTGTAACGGTCATTGGTGTTTCCATGACTAGCCATTACAGTATTGAACGCGATTTGCGTATGGAGGCGGGTGAATCGGTTACCTTCGCTGCCTATCGTTTCCACTTTAAAGAAGTTAACCCTTTAGTTGGCCCTAACTATGAAGGTCACGTGGGGGTGATTGACGTATACAAAGGCGAACAGCTTGCTACCACCTTACGCGCAGAAAAACGTTTCTACCGTGTACAGCGCAATATGATGACCGAAGCGGCAATTGACGCCGGCTTGTGGCGAGACCTTTATGCTGCAATGGGTGAACAATTGCCCGGAGGTGCGTGGGCTGTACGCTTGTACTATAAGCCATTTATTCGTTGGATTTGGTTAGGCTCAATCATTATGGCTATTGGCGGCATTTTTGCTATGGCGGATAAACGTTACCGCTTTAAAGTGAAACAAGAGCAGTTGAGTGACAAAACTCCTGCTCAAGCTAAAGCTAAAGCTAAAGCATTAGCGGAGGAGTCGTAAGTGAACAAACGCGCGATGTATTTCCTTTTGCCACTGATCGCATTTTTGTTTATGGCGGTGTTTTTATATCGCGGTTTATATAGCGATGCCACAGAGCTTGAGTCGGTACTTATTGGTAAGCCAGTGCCTCAATTCACTTTGCAGGATATTTATCAGCAAGAAAAACAACATGACGCTGCTATTTTTAAAGGGCAGCCTCTGTTGTTAAATGTGTGGGCAACGTGGTGCCCAACCTGTCGAGCTGAGCATACTTTCTTGAATTCGTTAGCGGCACAAGGCGTGAAAATTGTCGGCCTTAATTACAAAGACGACCGAAGCAAAGCGATTAAGTGGTTAGAGCAATTAGGCAATCCTTATCAAGTGAACTTGTACGATGGTAAGGGCTTACTCGCTCTCGACTTAGGGGTATACGGTGCACCTGAGACTTACTTTATTGATAGCGAAGGTGTTATTCGTTATCGCCATGTGGGTGACGTGAACGCTCGTAATTGGCAAGAAACCCTCGGTCCTATTTTTAGTGGCTTGGAGTAACGATGAATAAACATCTACGAAGTATTCTGGTCGCCTTATGTTTTTGTGCGCCAATAGTGGCCAATGCTGCGATTGAGGCACATGAGTTTGACTCTCCAGAGCAAGAAGAACTTTTTAGGGAGTTAACCCGTGAATTACGTTGTCCTAAGTGCCAGAACAATAATATCTCTGATTCAAATGCTGGTTTAGCCCAAGACTTACGGGAAAAGACCTATCAAATGGTGAAGTCGGGTAGTGATAAACAGCAAGTATTAGATTATATGGTGGCGCGTTATGGCAATTTTGTTCGTTACGACCCACCACTAACACCTGCAGTACTAACGCTTTGGTTAGCTCCTATTGGCATTATTTTTATTGGTGGCTTTACGGTTTGGCGCTTAGCCAGGCGTAAAAAATGCGCTCAGCCAGAGTTAGATTCACAAGAACAACAACGCCTAGCAGAGTTGCTTAAACAAACGGAGCAAAAGAAATAATGACAGTATTCTGGTTAGCTGCCACCGTTCTTACTATTGTAGCCTTAGCAATAATAGTGTTGCCGCTTTGGAAGCAAAGACAATCGAAGTCGGTCACCCAAACTGAGTTAAATAAAACCCTCTATAAAGACCGCTTAGTTGAAATTGAACAAGAAAACCAACAAGGTTTAGCCGAAGACAGTGACGTGCTAGTGAGTGAACTACAGCACAATTTGTTAGACGATATTCCCGAGGAAACAGCCAAAGAGCAATCTCATGTATCTGCTTGGGTAGCAATTCCTGGTGTGGTGTTTATTATCGCTTTATCTATTGGCATGTATGCAAGCCTGGGCGGTTCAAAACAAGTTCAAGATTGGCAAGACATTGTTCAACAAATGCCCGAACTAAGTAATAAAGTGTTACTTGGTGAGGGAGGGGAAGTAACCGAGCAAGATTTGTCGAACTTTGCACTGGGCTTGCGAACTAAATTGCATAACGATCCTTCAGATACTCGTGGTTGGTTTTTGTTAGCAAAAGTTGGCCAAGCGCTTAATCGTTTAGATATTATGATGGATGCAGCAGAACAAGCTTATATGCGTGACTCTAACAGCGCCAATATTGTGGCGGTGTATGTTCAGTCTTTGTTCTACAGCGGCGAGCCAAATCAAGCAGCAAGAGCAGAGCGAATTTTGGTGCTAGCCTTACAAAAAGACTCGAGCCAGTTAGAGTTATGGTCGTTATATGCATTCATGGCTTTAGAGCAGCAACAGTTTCAGTTAGCGATAGATCGCTGGCAAACAATGCAAGGTTTGGTTGATGTAGACTCTGAACGTTATCAAATGCTTGGACAAAGCATCGAGTTTGCTAAGGGACAAATTGCCGCTCAGCAGCAATCTCAGCCAGCTGAAGTTGTAAGTGTTGACCCAGTAGTACCAAGTGGACCTAGTTACAGTATTACCGTTGATGTTAAAGATGGTTTAGCGGTTCCAGACTCTAGCTTTTTGTTTGTATTTGCTAAATCGGTAAATGGCCCGCCGATGCCTTTAGCGGCTAAGAAGGTTGCTCACCCTCGCTTCCCTGTTACGGTGAACTTATCTGACAGTGATAGCATGATGGAAGGGTTGAAGTTGTCGCAGCAAGGGGACTTCTACATTACCGCGCGTTTGTCGTATGACAATAATGTACAAACTACAGATGGTGATTGGGAAGGAAAATCTTCTGCTATATCTCAAGGTGGTGATAGCCCAATACAGTTAGTCATTGATACCCAGCTATAACTTTGTATTAATACTGTAAGCAATAATAGTTTTTACTATTCACATTAGGCTATCGGTGCCATAATAAACTTAGGTTGCTTAGCAACCTTTTTTTATTTGTGTCGCAACTAGCTATCACTGTTTAGTTTTGCGAGTAGTACAAGACCAAGGAAGGGGCACTGGGTGCGTAGTGTTGTTATAGCTTTTGCGATGTTTAGCGCTATTTTTTCAACTGCATTCTCAACATCAGCAAGTGAAGTTGAAGAACTTCCTGAGCCTTATCAAGATTTTTCCGACCCCTTTGAAAGCTTCAATCGAAGCATGTGGAACTTCAATTACAACTACTTAGACAAACCGCTTTACCGACCCGTAACTCACGTTTACGCAGAGTATATTCCTTTTGGATTACGCGAAGCGATGAATAACGTTATTCGAAACCTGGAAGAACCCGCTAGTTTTGCCAACCATTTATTGCAAGGCAAAGTTGAACGTGCCTCTAATAATTTAGTTCGTTTTTTGTTTAATTCTAGTTTTGGTATTTTTGGTGTCTTTGATTTAATGGGACGCTCAGGTGTAAAGCGTGACATCGAAGAATTTGGCGATGTTATGGGTTTTTATGGTGTGCCTGAAGGCCCCTACGTGATGTTGCCAGTACTCGGTCCCACCACTGTACGTAAAGAAGTGGGTGATTGGGTTGATGCATTTGCTTCACCGCTGACTAACTTAACTTTTGCAGAACAAGTGATTAAATGGGGCTTAGATGGTCTCTATAAACGTGCATCAGTCATTGAACAAGAACCTTTGCTAGACAACTCCCTCGACAGCTATACTTTCGTAAAAGATGCCTACCTGCAATATCGTTTATATCGTTTTTATAACGGTAAACCGCCTACCAGTTCTAAAGAAGACATAGATTCAGCTTTAGAAGATTATTTGGATGAGATCGAAGAATATTAACTAAGCTATGGTATCAACCAGTTGCTTAGTTACAGAGAAAGCGTTCTATGCTGGGTGTTAGTGTTTACTTTTATTTGATGGCTCATGGTTTCTCTCGATAAGTTATAAATTTTGAACTCGCTAACTAGCGTTATTTACAATTTACTTATATAGTCAACTGATTAGACCATTGGTCTCTTACTAACTTATTAATTAATAAAGGGAAGTTTACGGGGAATGCAACAGCGGGACGATAATCCACTGTATGGGATTTCTATTTTGGTTGTTGAGGATGAAGTTGTTTTTCGTCAGCAGCTGCTTGCCTTTTTAACCCAGCAGGGTGCAATGGTTGGGGTTGTTGAAGATGGTCTACAAGCTTTAGACGCAATTGCTCAGCAGCACTACGATATTATCTTGATGGATCTCATGATGCCCCGTATGAATGGGGTTGAGTTACTGCAGCGCTTAGATAATTACAACGGTAGCGTTGTGGTTATTTCTGGAAAAAGCTCCATGGCCGATTTGCGAAAGGTACTGCAATTGGGAGCCTGTGATTTTCTAGTTAAACCCTTAACTGACTTTAACGAACTTACTCATACCATTCTCTCTAACCTCTCAATGGCTGATGACCATAGTTTGCAAATGGAGTTTGCTGAGTTCGATGAACATAAAGTTCATTTCAAAACCAATGATGCGCAAGCGAGTTTAGTGTTACGAGAGATTTTGCCGGAAGCAACTCAGGAAGTGATTGGTTTTTTCTGCCATTACCGCTTAAAAGGCCAAACCTTATTCCCAATTATTAAACAAATTGATGAAAACCACGTAGGCTTTTTGGTGGTAGATATTTGTTTATTGGGCGATGAGGGCGTAGTCGCTGCCGTTATCATTAATGGCTTTTTCCAAGACATGTGGAATCGCTTTTTAGTCAATGACCCCACAGCGTTACAACCCAGTGAAGCCTTAAGTAACCTAAATCGAATCATTAAAGCAGCAGATTTACGTGCTCCTGTGGCTTGTTTGTACGGTATTATTGAACATGACCAAGTATTGTTTGCCAACGCTGGGCTGTTAGATGCACCAGCGCCGTTTGATACTGCTCACCCCGGTTTAGCCTTGGGCTTGAATGCCGAGGCTCACTATCTGGAGTCGATTAGTAAACTTTCTGATATCGGCTTTAGCTTACGTTTCAAAAACCTCGCAGATGATCGAATAAACCTAAAATTGTTTCCGGTAAGCTAGGGTCAACAAGTTTTAGGTTTATTGGTTTCCTACACGACCAAGTTACTCACCAATTCTACCTCATTTGCATATTTCCTAAGCGTGATTAGCCAGTTTGAGGAATTCGCTTAGAATACAAGGTTATTAAAAGTAGCATAATGTTATAGAGCGGTTACTAGTAGTGGCTAGCTTTATCAGTTAGTCTGAGCTCGTTTTATATTCGATTACGATATAACGAACTAAGAGCTGAAGACTAAATGGAAAATTATAATTTAACTCATCTAAAAGCATTAGAAGCCGAGAGTATCCATATCATTCGCGAAGTAGCGGCTGAATTTGACAACCCGGTAATGCTCTATTCTGTGGGTAAAGACTCCGCGGTAATGCTTCATTTAGCGCGCAAGGCTTTTTACCCAGGAAAAATACCTTTCCCATTGCTGCATGTGGATACCGACTGGAAATTTAAAGAAATGATCCAGTTTCGCGACCACATGGCAAAAAAATATGATTTTGAATTGTTAGTGCATAAAAACCCTGAGGGTATGGAAATGGGCATTGGTCCATTTACGCATGGTAGTGCTGTGCATACCGATGTAATGAAAACTCAAGGTTTGAAGCAAGCCCTCAATAAATACCAGTTTGATGCAGCCTTTGGTGGCGCACGCCGCGATGAAGAGAAATCTCGCGCTAAAGAACGTGTTTATTCATTCCGTGATAAAAACCATCGCTGGGATCCAAAGTCACAACGACCAGAGCTATGGAACACCTATAACTCAAAGGTGAACAAGGGCGAGAGTATTCGCGTATTCCCGCTATCTAACTGGACTGAGCTGGATATCTGGCAATACATCTTTTTAGAAAACATCGATATTGTGCCTCTTTACCTTTCTCAAAAACGTCCCGTTGTAGAGCGTGATGGTACCTTGATTATGGTTGATGATGACCGTATGCCAGTAGAAGAGGGTGAAATACAGCACAAAATGGTGCGTTTCCGTACTTTAGGCTGTTACCCATTAACCGGCGCGGTTGAGTCTGAAGCCACCACTTTGCAAGAAGTTATTCAAGAAATGCTGCTGACCAAAACCTCTGAGCGACAAGGCCGTGTGATTGATCACGATAGTGCCGGCTCAATGGAGAAGAAAAAGATGGAAGGTTACTTTTAACGTAATTGTCTAGTTAACTGTACCAAGTAGCATTTTTGCCAAGCAAATGTTTGGCGTATTTAGAACAGAATTTATGAGCCTAGTAAATAACTAGGAAAGTGAGGGAAACATGTCTCATCAATCAGCACTGATTGCTTCAGATATTGAAGAGTATTTACAGCAGCACGAACAAAAGCAACTACTGCGTTTATTAACTTGCGGTAGCGTAGACGACGGTAAAAGCACCTTAATTGGTCGCTTGTTGCATGATTCAAAGATGATCTTTGAAGACCAACTCGCCACCATTAAAAATGACTCTAAGCGGTTTAATACCACTGATGGTGAGTTTGATTTAGCGCTGTTGGTTGATGGCTTGCAATCTGAGCGAGAGCAGGGCATTACTATCGACGTTGCTTATCGCTATTTCTCGACCGATAAACGCAAGTTTATTATTGCCGACACCCCAGGGCACGAGCAATACACTCGAAACATGGCTACAGGTGCCTCTAACTGTGACTTAGCGATTGTGATGATTGACGCTCGTTACGGTGTGCAGGTTCAAACTCGTCGTCATAGCTTTATTGTTTCAACTCTTGGCATTAAGCAAGTCATTGTAGCTATTAACAAAATGGACTTGGTTGAGTTTTCTGAAGCGCGTTTTGAAGAAATTAAAGCCGAGTATCAAAAGTTTGCTGAGAACCTAAACATAGAACACATTAAGTTCGTGCCTATCTCTGCGCTTAATGGCGATAACGTTGTTGAACGTAGTGAGCAAAGTGCTTGGTATCATGGCGAAACTTTAATGGGCATGTTGGAGTCGGCGCCTATTAGCGCGGGCCAAAACTTCGATGATTTCCGTTTCCCTGTGCAATATGTCAATCGCCCTAATTTAGATTTCCGTGGCTTTTGCGGCACCATTAGTTCTGGTGTGGTTCGTAAGGGTGATGAAGTCACTTCTTTGCCATCAGGTAAAACCTCGAAAATTAAAAGCATTGTTACTTTTGACGGTGAGTTAGAAGAAGCATATGCGCCAATGGCGGTAACGCTTACCCTAGAAGATGAAATTGATGCTAGCCGCGGTAACATGCTGGTGCATAGCAATAATAAACCTTGGGTAGCGAGCAGTGCAGAAGCTACCATAGTGTGGATGGCTGAAGAGCCGCTTATCGCTAACAAACAGTATGATTTTAAACTGGCATCTAAAACAACGTCTGGCTCTGTGGCTAAAATTGAACACCAAATTGACGTAAACACCTTAGATGAACAGGAAGCTGTGCGTTTAGGTTTGAATGAGATTGGTGTATGTCAAATCCAATTCAGCCAACAGGTCGCTTTTGACGCTTACGATGTGGCTAAAGGGACGGGTTCTTTCATTATTATCGACCGTATTTCTAATGTAACTGTGGGTGCGGGTGTAATAAAAGCCAAAGGTAACTTAGAAGAAGCAAGCCAACAGCATGAGTTCTCTGCTTTTGAACTAGAACTTAACGCCTTGGTTCGCAAACACTTCCCACATTGGGATGCTAAAGACTTAAGCGATTTACTTAAGTAATGAGCATTCAGGCAATAATGGTGGCGGTGATTTTCGTTGGCACCATTGCGTCTTTAATACGCTATCAGCAGTACCCCGCTAAAATATTTGGTGGGGTAATGCTATTGCTGTTTGTACTGGACTTAGTCAGTACCGAGCAGCTCCTTGATAGCGTATCTAACCAAGGCTTAATGACCTTGGTACTATTGATGCTGTGTTCTATTGCCTTGGAAAAAACCCGCTTGCTGAGGGTATTGGCCGCATCCATTATTAAGCCTTCACTACGTGTTACTTGGATAAGGCTGTTCTCAACCACAGTGTTGTCATCAGCAGCGCTTAATAATACTGCCGTTGTAGCAACGCTATTAGCCCCTATTCGTAACAACCCTTATCACAGCGCCAGTCGCTTATTGTTACCTTTGTCTTACGCGGCTATCCTGGGTGGCACACTAACGCTAATTGGTACTTCGACGAATCTCATCGTAAATAGTCTGTTAATAGAGAGTACTGGTGAAAGCTTAGGCTTTTTTGATTTTACCTTAATTGGCTTAGTAGCAGTGGTTTTTTGCGGCATCACCTTAGCCTTTTTTTCGCGTTATTTGCCTGACCATAAACGCGAAGAAAATAATTACCATCGTTATTTTATTGACGCAAAAATTCAAGCCGATTCAACACTGATTGGTAAAAGTGTTGAAGAAAACGGCCTACGCCACTTAGAGTCATTATTCTTAGTCGAAATCGTTCGCGATGGAAAACTCATCAGCCCTGTTGCTCCTAGCGAAGTGATGCAACAAAGCGATCGTTTAATCTTTAGTGGCGATGTCACTAAGGTTATGCAGTTAAATCAATTCTCAGGCTTACAAACTTTTGCTGATTCAAACGGCTTACTAGGGTCGAATCTAACTGAAGTGGTTATTCGACCGGAAAGCATGTTAGTAGGCAAAAGTTTAAAGGGTGCAGGGTTTCGAGCTCGGTTTGATGCTGCTGTAGTGGCGATTAAACGCGATGGAGAGCGGGTATCCGGCAAGCTTGGTGAAGCTACGCTTCAAGCGGGTGATTTTTTAGTATTGGCGGTGGGTGGCGATTTTAAATCGAGAACCAATTTAGCGAAGAACTTTATTGTAGTGAGTGGTGTTGAACCTGATACTCGCTTAAATGGGCTTTCTGAAATTATTGCCATTGGTGGTTTTATACTTGCTGTTGGCAGTGCTGCTCTTGGTTTAATTAGTTTGTTTAAAGCTATGGTGCTGTTGCTCGGTGGTTTGATTTTCTTCAGGTGTTTAACGCCTAGCGAATTAGTGAGGCGTTTCCCTAAAGAAATTTGGTTGATAGTCGCCTCAGCCTTGGCGTTATCACAAGCGATGCATAACGCAGGTTTGGTTCAGCTTTTAGAAAGCGCTTTTAATGGTGGTATAGACGGCCAGTGGATCTTTATTAGCTTGTTTATGTTATATCTGCTTACGTGGATATTCACCGAACTGGTGACTAACAACGCAGCGGCTGCTTTGATGTTTCCTGTAGCTTATGGTTTAGCTAATGCCTTAGGCGCTAACCCCATGACCTTTGTAATGACAGTCGCGTTTGCGGCTAGTGCCAGCTTCGTGAGTCCTTACGGCTATCAAACAAATTTGATGGTTTACAACGCAGGGCGCTATAGCCTGCGAGACTTTGTAAAATTAGGTTTTCCTGTAGCTGTTGTATATGGCGCAGTAGTATTAACATTGGTTCCAATGGTCTTTCCATTATAGGCCGTTAGTTATATAGAATTGAGTAGGGTGAACATGGACATCAAAAGTGAAAATGTAGTTTGGCATAACCATAGCGTTAATCGTGAGCTGCGTGTAATGAAAAAAGGCCATAAACCTTGTGTGCTTTGGTTTACTGGCTTAAGTGGCTCTGGCAAATCAACCATTGCTAATGCCGTAGATTATTTGTTGTATCAACGTGGTGTTCATACCTACGTGCTTGATGGTGACAACGTTCGACATGGTCTAAATGGAGACTTAGGTTTCTCTGATACGGACAGGGTTGAAAATATTCGCCGAATTGGTGAAGTGGCTAAGCTCTTTGTTGATGCAGGCCTAGTTGTTTCTACTGCCTTTATTTCCCCTTTTAAGGCTGATCGTAGCTTAGTTCGAAATCAGCTCGATGCCGGTGAGTTCTTCGAAGTATTTATTGATACGCCTTTAGAAGTGTGCGAGCAAAGAGATCCAAAAGGTCTGTACAAAAAAGCGCGCAGTGGCGAAATTAAAAACTTCACCGGTATAAGTTCTACCTACGAAGCACCAGAGCAGGCGGATGTGCATGTAAACACAGATGGCAAGTCTATAGAACAGTGCGCCGAGTATGTTGTTGCCGCATTAGTAAGCGCTGGCATTATTAAAGCCTAAGCTACGGGCTGATTGTAAGGAGCTTCTGTTGAGACATATCGATATATTTAATGGTGATGCGGACGGGATTATCTCTCTGATTCAACTGCGCTTGAATCAGCCTAAAGACAGTATTTTGGTCACTGGAGTTAAACGAGATAATCAGTTGATGAATGACTTCGAGTTTAAAACAGCTGATCAAGTGACCGTATTAGATATATCCATGGAGAAAAATCAAGCTGGCCTAAAGCAAGCTTTAGACCTTGGCGCGCAGGTTGAATATTTCGATCATCACCGTTCTGGAGATATTCCACAGCACGGTAATCTTTTTGCTCAAATAGATACCAGCGCCGACATGTGTACTGCATTGCTGGTGGATGCAAAGCTAAAAGGTAAGTATCGCCATTGGGCTATTGCGGCAGCTTACGGCGATAATTTGATTGCTAAAGCTAATGAGCTTGCCGAGGCAGAGGGCTTAAATAAAGAGCAGCGCAATCAACTAAAAGAACTTGGCGTATTGGTTAACTATAATGGCTATGGTTCAAGTATTGAAGATCTTCACTTTGCGCCGGCGGAGCTGTTTAATCAATTACGTTCATACCACTCTCCATTTGACGTAATAAGTGATCCAAACTCGCCTTTTCGTCAGCTTAAAAAAGCCTATGAACAAGACATGTCTTTAGCTAAGCGTGTCTCTCCTCATTATCAGTCTTCTAGTTTAAAAGTAGTTATTTTACCGAATTCAAGCTGGGCTAGAAGGGTAAGCGGTGTTTTGGGCAATGAACTAGCAAACTCTGACCCATCTAGAGCTCATTTAATATTAACAAAACGCAATAGTGACACTTCAGTGGTTAGCCTGCGGTCTCCAATTACTAAAAAGTATGGCGCTGGTGACATTTGCGCAAAGTACGATACGGGTGGGGGACGCGAATCGTCAGCGGGTATAAATGTCTTCCCATTAGCGTCACTCAATTCACTTGTGTCTGATATAGAGGGTTTCTACTGCGTTAAATAGTTGGATCAAAAGACTAATATTTAACCTGTTGATGCTCTTTATACTTGCTTTGTATCAAATTTAAATCAATTAAACGTACCGCTTCGTAAAACTATACCGTTATGTAATTTATTGTTTTAACAATGAATAATAGTTGAATTATTAGGCTTGATTGAGATTCCATCTAAAGTAACAGCTGCCTTCTTCGGTTTAACGTAATTTTTGCTGTGTTATACTCTCGCCCGGTTATTAGCTGAGTGTAGGGATAAGCTCGTGTTTACGTCGAAACGTATAAAAATTCTATTTTCAATCTTCGCTTTTCTATCTATTAGCACTAGCGCTCAAGCTAATACATATGCTGGAGCCATTTTCTCGTATACCTCCGCAGAATACACCGCTGAAGGCTCTTCTAGTCAAGAAGGCAAGCCGTGGGTCTTGCAAGCTCAAGTCGGCCATTACTTCAACGATTACTTAGCTGTAGAAGGTCGTTACGGTGTATCTACAGGGCGTTCAGGTGGTATATCAATCGACGGGCTGGCCTCACTATTGGTTAAGGGAAACATTCCGTTAACAGAGCAAATAGCTATGTACGGCTTACTGGGCGGCTCAAGCGCTAAACTTGATCAACAGAATGTCGGCTCTAGTACAGAATCTGGGATGAGTTTTGGTTTAGGTGGTCATTATGCCTTGAGTAAAAGTAGCGCCATCACTTTAGAGTATCTGAGTAGTTTGAACAGTGACAATGCAAAAATTGGTGGAGTGAATATGGCTTTTCAATATCGCTTTTAGTCCCTAAGGGCGCACGTGTCTAGCATAAGTGAACAGATAACATACATTTTGTTTATTAATTGGCTTTTAGAAGGTTGAATGCCAAATGTAAGTTTACGTAAAGATGCTATTTGAAGTATTATCGCACTTGTCATTAAGAACGATACAATAATCTAAAATTTTTGCTAAAAGAAAGAGAAGAATTCGGAATGAAATTTGGACTAAGACGTCTCATTGTTGTTTGCTTGTTAGGCTTATCTAATATTGTCGTCGCTATGAACCTTAGCCCAGATCAAATGCAAATGTTGAAGAATCTACCTGCGGACCAACAAGCTGCATTGGCTCGCCAGTATGGCGTAGATATTTCCCAGTTTTCATCTGGTGGCGCTACGCAAAATCAAGCCAATCAAGTGGTTACTCCTCAGCTTCCTCAAAAGCGAGACTTGCAAGCAGAACAACAGGCTCTGGCAGATAAAAATAGTGCTGGAGAAACTAAAGAGTTACAACGCTTTGGTTTAGACGTATTTGCTACCCAGCCTACCACCTTTGCTCCCCTAAACAATATCCCGGTTACCGACAACTATCGGCTTGGCCCTGGTGACTCTCTTAATGTTCAATTATTTGGTAAAGAAAACAGTACATTTGAGTTTAGAGTTAATCGCCATGGCAGCATCAGTTTCCCAGAATTAGGACCTGTTTATGTAGCGGGTTTAACTTTTGATGAAGTAAAAGAATTACTTAGTCAGCAAGTCAAAGAAAAGAAGATTGGCGTTCGTAGCAATATCACTATGGGTGAGCTACGTACCGTTGAAGTATTTGTATTAGGTGATGCTTACCAACCTGGCAAGTATTTAGTGAGTTCTTTGTCTACCATTACCCATGCTCTTTATGCGAGTGGCGGTATTAATCAACAAGGCAGCCTACGTGACATTCGACTGCTACGTGATGGGCAACTGATCAGTCGATTTGATGTTTACGACCTCCTTATAAAAGGTGATACCAGTAACGATTTACAGTTGCGTAACGGCGATGTGATTTTCGTAGGCCCCCTTGGTGATACGGTAAGTGTAGAAGGCGAAGTGGTAAGGCCTGCTATTTACGAGCTTTCTGGTTCTGAAAATGTAGATGGGCTAATCAAGCTAGCCGGTGGTTATACAACTAAAGCTTACAAAAAATCAGCGCGATTTGAGCGTATTACTCACGAAGGTTTAATTGACTTAGTAACTCTTGATTTGAATGCTAAAGCTGATTTATCAAAAAACCTACAAAATGGTGACTTTTTAACGATTGAGCAAGTCGCAAAACGCACTCAAAACTATGTATCCATTAAAGGTAATGTAGCACGCGATGGTCGCTACCAATGGCGTAAAGGACAGCGAATCGCTGACTTGTTTCCTAGTATTCACCGAAGCTTAAATAACAGTAGTGATTTAAATTATAGTTTGGTGATCCGTAAAGCTGATGACCGAACTATTTCTGTACTTCAGGTAAACCTAGAACAAGCAATTACCGAAAAGCATTCAATCGATAATATTTTGTTAAAACCAGAAGATGAGATATTGGTATTTACCAAATATGATTTGGAGCTGTTTAGTGAAGCCTTTCAAATAGGTGCCAAAGAAAAGGATTTACTGAGTGCTGATGCTGCAAGCTTTAATGCAAAAATGGAAAATGCAGAACAGGTAGCTAATCAAACGGTCGGCGGACAGCCAGTCGGCTTCGCTCCAAACCAATCTTTAGCTCAAAGTCAAAACGTTCAACTTCAACAAAATAATCAACAGCAAAGTTCTACTCAGCAGATGCCTGGTGAGCAACCAAGTTCAGTTCAAGGTATGCAATCTAGAAGCAACCAACCAAAGGTTGAAACTGAAATAGAGCGAATTGCCAGAATTACTGATACTTCAGTAGAAGAAATAGAAAAGGTTCTTAATTCTACTCGCGAGAAATTATTAGCTCCTGTACTAATCATGTTGCAAGAACAGTCTAGTGCGAATAGAGAGTTAAATGTTGTAGAAGTGTTTGGTGAAGTTAAATTTCCAGGAATTTATCCCATCACTAATAAAAACACCTTAAAAGATCTTATTGAAGCAGCTGGCGGACTAAAAAATGGCGCTTATGCTCTGCATAGTGAGCTAACTCGAACTATTGTTCATGATGCAAATGCGGATGTCACCTTACTTCGTTTAGACTTAAACGATGTTCTTCAAAATAACCCAGAACAAAATTTGGTACTGCAAGCGAGAGACCGTTTAAATGTGTTGGCTATTCCCAACCTTAGAAAACAGCGTACTATTAGCTTACAAGGGGAGGTTAGATTCCCTGGCACGTATGTGATTAAACGAGGTGAAACACTTGGCGATTTGGTCGAACGTGCTGGTGGCTTAACAGAGTATGCTCACCAAGATGGCGCTGTATTTACCCGCGAAGCCTTGCGTGTACGAGAGCAAAAACAACTCGACTCTTACGCTGAAGGTATTCGCCAAGAGGTGGCTAAGAAAAGTTTGCGTCAAAGCGGGCCGGGTAGTTTTACCTCATCGTCTAGTCCTACTGAGCAGCTTGAGCTAATTCAAGAGATGAGCGGAACACAAGCTCTTGGTCGTATGGTTGTTGACCTACCTTCTATTCTTCTAAATGACTCCTCTAAAGATTTCATGTTAGAAGACCAAGATTTGCTTTACGTACCGCAGTACCGCAACACGGTAACTATAATGGGCGAAGTACAGATTTCTACTTCGTACTTGTTAAACGATGACTATAACTTTAAAGATTATATAAACTTTGCTGGCGGAGCTAAGAAGCAAGCTGACGAAGATCGGGTATTCGTAGTCAGAGCTAATGGTTCTGTCTATAAACCTGAATCTGGGTTTTGGTTCAAAAATAACAAACAGCCTTTAGAGCCTGGTGACACAATCGTGGTACCTATTGATACTGACTACAGAGATGCTTTAAGTACTTGGACTGCAGCTACTCAAATTTTGTATCAAATTGGTGTTGCGTATAACGCTATCCAGAAATAGCGTATTAGCGTGGAGCTATCTTTACATACAGTATTAAACTAACAAATTATTTAGAGACTTATGACTCAACAAGTACAGAAGCAACATCACGCATATCCGCCTACATACTTTGAAGCCCCGGCAGACGATGAAATAGACCTACGTGAGCTATTTTTAGTTATTTGGCGTGGTAAGTGGCTAATTATTGCATGTACTGTCTTGTTCGCTATTGCTGCAGTTTTATACGCAAAAAAACAACCAAATATCTACCAAGCTAACGCATTATTAGCTGCGTCTAACCAAGAGAGTAATAAACTGAGCGGCATGGCTTCTCAATTTGGTGGTTTGGCCTCACTGGCCGGGATTAATCTTGGCGGTGGCGGTGGAACTGATCAAACTACGCTGGCTATCGAGGTATTAAAGTCACGGCAGTTTTTTAGTGAATTTTCAGATAGATACCAAATAAAAGCTGATTTAATGGCAGCGGAAGAATGGAACCCTGTAACTGGAGAGTTGAGTTATCATCCCGAAGTATACGATGCCAGGACAAAGCAATGGCTAAGAGAAGTAAAAGCCTCTAAACAAGCGGAACCCTCAATGCTAGAAAGCCATCAGGTGTTTATTAAGCAAGTATTAAGTATAGCTACCGATAAAGAAACTGGTTTAATCACCTTAGCAGCAGAACACATCTCGCCTATAGTGGCACAGCAGTGGGTAAATTGGCTAATACAAGATATCAATCAGGTTATGAAGCAACGGACGCAACAAGAAACCTCAGCTAATATTAACTACTTAAAAGGGCAGTTGGATAAAACTTCGGTAGCGCAAATGCAAACGGTGTTTTATCAACTGATTGAAGAGCAAACTAAAACTTTAATGCTGGCAGAGGCAAATGAAGATTTTGTATTTAAGGTAGTTGATCCAGCGGTAGTAGCAGAACAAAAAGTAAAACCTAAACGCGCACTTATTTGTATATTAGGTACTTTGTTAGGCGGTATGCTGGGTGTAATGTTGGTACTAGTTCGTCATTTTGTTAAGGGAAATGTCGATGCCTAGTCGTTGTCTTATTCGCTTAAATAGTACTGGTGAGTCGTTATGAGCACCTTTATATTGTCCTTATTAGTTGCTTTTTTAGGCACGTACAGTGCGATTAAAGTGCTAAAGCCAATCGCGATTAAACATGAGTTAGTGGATAAACCTAACGAGAGAAAGTTGCATGTAGGCTCTATTCCTCTTATTGGCGGTTTAGCTGTATATGTAGGCTTTGTACTTTCCTTGCTTGTTATTGCTCAAGGCTATGACATTTCATTCAAGTACTTTTTACTAGCCTCTGGTGGGATACTTCTGGTAGGTATGCTAGATGATAAATACGACCTTAGCGTACGCTTTCGTATGTTTTGCCAAATTGTAGCTGCTAGCGTAATGATGTTTGCCAGCGGTGACCGTATAGAAAACTTAGGTAACTTGTTGGTTATGGGGGATATACACCTTGGTTGGGCTGCAGTTCCCTTTACTTATTTAGCTATTATGGGGGCGATTAATGCTTACAACATGGTAGATGGTATAGATGGTTTAGTTGGCGGCGTCACCTTCACTAGTATGCTTTCATTATCTCTGCTGTTTATATTAGAAGGCTTTGTGCTGGAGTCTTGGATTGCACTTTGTCTTGTTGTTGCACTAATTCCCTACCTTATATTTAATCTGGCTAGAGCAGATAACCCTAAACGCAGCAAAATCTTTATGGGCGACGCAGGCTCTATGTTTGTTGGCTTAAGTGTGGTTTGGTTGTTGGCGATTGGCTCACAAGGTGAAGCACCAGCCTTTAAACCGGTTACTGCATTATGGGTAATTGCTATCCCACTAATGGATATGGCAGGAGTTATGATTCGCCGTAAGCGAAAAGGGCAATCACCCTTTAAGCCTGATAGAGACCATCTCCATCATATTTTTATGCGTGCTGGATTTACCTCTCGACAAACCCTTATTTGCATTACCTTATTAAGCTTTAGCATATCTATGTTGGGGGTGTTACTAAATTGTATGGGTGCACCTGATTGGTTGTCGTTCGGTTTGTTTTTGGTGGTGTTCGCAGGTTATTTAATAGCTTTAAAGCATGTTTGGCGTTTGCTAATTGCCTTTCGACGAGTGAAAGCCTTTAGACGAATGCGACGGGTTAACCAGCTAAAACTGTCTAGTTCTAAGCAAAAAAGTATTTAGAACAAGGCCGTTGAAGATATTAATAAGAGCCTATTGGGACGGGTTTACAAAAGTAAGGTTAACCAGTTAATTACGATGAAATAGCTAAAACTAGTTGTCTCAAAACGAATGAAAAGTGTCTCAGCCTTATAAAATGCTGAGCTAAATGAATAGAAAAAATGAACCAAAAGTAAGTAATGCGCGAGTGCATGTTGCTGTATTTATTCATTACCAAAGCGATTGTGCAAAGGTATATGGAAGTTATTTTTCTTAAAACAACCCAGTGTGTTTGGTCGTAATATCAACGAGCCTACTGCGTAAAATAGTGTAAGACAAAAGTGTAGCGATGCTTGAATTAGACACCTTTAAAACCGTTATACAATCGACACCTTTGGTGTCGATTGACTTTATTGTGCGCAACGCTAGCGGTCAAATATTGTTAGGTAAACGTAACAATCGTCCAGCGAAGGGCTACTGGTTTGTACCGGGTGGCCGGATTTTGAAAGACGAGGCATTCAGTGTTGCTATTGCTAGGTTATTGAACCAAGAATTAGGGCTAGAGGCTAACTCCGCGCAGTTTAAAGGCATTTATCAGCACTTCTACGATGACAACTTTTCTGCAGACGATTTTACGACGCATTACGTGGTGCTTGCATACGAATTACGTGTTGAGCGGGCGTTGCTCGCGCTGCCAGAAGAACAGCACTGCGAATATCAATGGTTTACCGAGGAGGCATTGCTTCTCGACCGTGATGTTCATGAACACTGCAAATGGTATTTCCTAGAAAGAAAGCAGGTAGACGCCAAGTTTATTTAGGGCGCCCTGTGTTTATTGTTTATTTTTTAACTGCTCATATTTGAGGTTGGTATTTTAATGATTACTCCTGTGATTATGGCTGGCGGAACAGGGTCACGTTTGTGGCCGCTAAGTCGCTCTTTGTACCCCAAGCAGTTTCTTGCATTAACATCGAAAAATACGATGTTACAAGAAACCATTAATCGTTTGGAAGGCGTAGCGACTAACGCACCAGTGGTTATTTGTAATGAAGCGCACCGTTTTGTCGTAGCAGAACAATTGCGGGCTATAGACAAAACAGTATCCATTATTCTTGAGCCAGATGGTCGCAATACTGCGCCTGCAGTAGCTATTGCTGCAGAGGCAGCGAAGGGCGAAGACGATCCCTTATTATTAGTATTAGCTGCTGATCATGTTATTCAAGACGCCAGTGTTTTCCAAGAAGCACTAAACAACGCTATCCCCTTAGCCAAAGCAGGTAAGTTAGTGACTTTTGGCATTGTGCCAGATAAAGCTCACACCGGTTATGGCTATATTCAGCGCGGTGAACCCATGGCTGATGGTAGTGGTTATGTAGTAGAGCAGTTCGTTGAAAAGCCTGATTCAGACACAGCCGCTGGATATGTAAATAGTGGAGAGTTCTACTGGAATAGTGGCATGTTTTTATTCAAGGCTAGTCGCTACCTAGAAGAGTTGACTCGGTGTCGGAGCGACATCGCACAGGTGTGCACTCAAGCCATGGCCAACACCACTATCGATCAAGATTTTATTCGTTTGGATGCGGAGGTGTTTGCGCAGTGTCCCGACGAGTCCATTGACTATGCCGTAATGGAACATACCAAAGACGCCGTGGTGGTGCCGCTTGATGCTGGTTGGAATGATATTGGCTCATGGTCGTCTTTATGGGAAGTCAACGCCAAAGACGAAGATGGCAATGTCAGTGTTGGTGACACCATGCTCCATGATACAAGTAATTGCTTAGTGCATGGCGGGGAGCGCCTGATCGCCACGGTTGGCCTCAGTGATGTAGTGGTAATCGATACCAAAGATGCTTTGCTCGTTGCTGATAAGGCTCGAGTGCAAGACGTGAAAAAAATCGTTGAACAACTTAAAGCGGATAAACGCGGCGAATATGAAAATCATCGTGAAGTGTATCGTCCCTGGGGTAAGTATGACTCCATAGGCACTGGTGCCCGCGATCAGGTTAAACGGATCACTGTAAAGCCCGGTGGCAAGTTGTCGATTCAAAAGCATTATCATCGCGCCGAGCATTGGATTGTTGTATCTGGTACAGCGAGTGTGTTGCGAGGTGAAGAAACCCAATTGGTGACTGAAAATCAATCTATTTATATTCCGCTAGGTACAGTACACGCCTTAGAAAATCCCGGAAAAATTCCTTTAGAAATGATTGAAGTACAAACCGGTAGTTACCTTGGCGAAGACGATATTGTTCGCTTTGAAGATAAATACGGCCGAGTATAAGGAGTAAACACGCCAATGGTAGTTAATCTAACCACGAGTAAAGTTATTAAAGACAGCGGCGTTGCCTTTGGTACCAGTGGCGCCAGAGGGTTGGTAACCCAGTTTGTGCCGGATGTATGTGCGGCCTTCAGTCATGCCTTTATTGAAAGTATGCTCGTTAATTTTACTTTTGATACTGTTGCAATTGCGATTGATAACCGTCCTAGTAGTTATGCAATGGCACAAGCCTGCGTCGCAGCGATTAAACAACAAGGTTACCAAGTAGTTTACTACGGTGTGGTGCCTACGCCTGCCTTGGCTTATGTAGCCCAAGAAGACCAAATGCCAGCAATTATGGTTACTGGCAGTCACATTCCTTTTGATAGAAATGGCCTTAAGTTTTATCGGCCAGACGGTGAAATATCCAAAAGTGATGAACAGGCCATTATTAACGCAAGCGTTGGGTTTAAAACGCTTGAAAGTCTGCCTAAGCTTGAAATAAATAACCGCGCTGCAGAAGAATACATCGACCGTTATACCTCACTGTTCGAACACCCTTTTTTAAGCGGTAAGCGTATTGGTATTTATGAGCACTCTAGTGCGGGTAGAGAATTGTATTACCGAATTTTCGAAGCCTTGGGTGCTGAAGTTGTGGCAATTGAGCGAAGTGATAGTTTTGTACCTATTGATACCGAAGCGGTATCACAAGAGGATAAACGTAAAGCCAGGGCCTGGGCAAAGCAGTATAATCTTGACGTGGTGTTCTCTACCGATGGTGATGGTGATAGGCCGCTTGTATCTGATGAGAATGGCGAGTGGTTGCGTGGAGATATCTTAGGTCTTCTTTGTGCTGAAGCGCTCAATGTGAGTGCTTTGGCTATTCCGGTTAGTTGTAACACCGCGATTGAGCTAAGTAACAAGTTTGAATGGGTAAAGCGCACTAAGATTGGCTCTCCTTATGTTATTGCAGAGTTTGCGGAGTTGAACAATGAATACACATCAGTAGCTGGCTTTGAAGCCAATGGTGGCTTTTTACTTGGTAGCGATATTCAGGTGAACGGTAAGGTGTTAAAAGCCCTACCCACTAGAGATGCCGTTCTACCAGCACTTATGTTGTTAGTGGCTGCACAGCGCGCAAACATTAGTACCTTAGTAGAAGAATTACCACAGCGCTTTACTGACAGTGATCGGATCCAAAACTTTGACACGGCAAAAAGCCAACAAATCCTAGCTGATGGGACTAAAGACCCACAATGGTTAATGCAAAGCTTAGGTTTTGGAGATTTGGTTATTGTATCTGTTGATACCACTGATGGCTTGAGAATTGGGCTAGACAATCAACTTTTTGTGCACTTACGACCATCTGGCAATGCTCCAGAGTTACGTTGCTATGCAGAGGCGGCGACAGTTGAACAGGCAATGGAAAACGTTGAAAAAAGCTTAAAGAATATTAGGTCACTTTAAACCTAGTACTTGAACGTTTAATAAAATTGAAATCAAGAATTGGAATACAGTAATGTCAAAAAACAAAGTGGCTTTAATTACCGGTGTGACGGGCCAAGATGGCTCTTATCTTGCTGAGTTACTATTAGAAAAAGGTTATGAAGTACATGGTATTAAACGCCGTGCTTCATCATTAAATACTGACCGAGTAGACCACATTTACCAAGATGTGCATGAATCAAACCCTAAGTTCTTTTTGCACTACGGTGATTTAACCGATTCGTCTAACTTAACCCGTATCATTAAAGACATACAGCCAGACGAAGTTTATAACCTTGCGGCTCAATCGCACGTTGCAGTTTCTTTTGAGTGCCCAGAGTACACAGCAGACGTAGATGCCATGGGCACACTGCGCTTGTTAGAAGCTATTCGCTTTTTAGGCTTAGAAAAGAAAACCAAGTTTTATCAAGCATCTACCTCAGAGCTTTATGGAGAAGTGCAAGAGATCCCACAAAAAGAGACTACGCCATTTCATCCGCGCTCACCTTATGCTGTAGCCAAAATGTACGCTTACTGGATTGTAGTGAACTACCGTGAGTCATACGGGATGTATGCCTGTAATGGTATTTTGTTTAACCACGAATCGCCACGCCGTGGCGAAACCTTTGTAACCCGTAAAATTACTCGCGCGATTGCAAATATTTCGCAAGGTTTAGAGCCCTGCTTATACTTAGGTAATATGGATGCGCTGCGCGATTGGGGACACGCAAAAGACTACGTGCGTATGCAGTGGATGATGTTACAACAAGATCAAGCCGATGACTTTGTAATTGCCACTGGCAAGCAAATTAGCGTGCGTGAGTTCGTTAAGCTTTCTGCTAAAGAAGCGGGTATAGAGCTTGAGTTTTCTGGAGAAGGAATTGATGAAATAGCCACTGTAACTGCTATCACCAGTGACAATGCATCGGCACTTAAAGTCGGGGATGTAATCGTTAAGGTAGACCCACGTTATTTCCGCCCTGCAGAAGTTGAAACCTTGCTAGGCGACCCAAGCAAAGCAAAAGCTAAGTTGGGCTGGGAGCCGCAAATTACAGTAGAAGAAATGTGTGCAGAAATGGTGCAGCATGATTTGAGCAAAGCCAAGCAACACGCTTTGTTAAAGGCTCACGGTCATAATGTTGCTATTGCCGTAGAAAACCAAGGGTAGCAGCCATGGAGCTTAATAGTAGAATTTATGTTGCCGGGCACCGAGGTATGGTTGGCTCAGCTATAGTGCGCCAGTTAAAAGCAAGTGGTTACACCAATATCATTACTCGTACTCGCAACGAGCTTGACTTAACCAATCAGAAAGCAGTGTTCGATTTCTTCAGAACTGAAAACATTGAAAAAGTATACTTGGCCGCGGCTAAAGTGGGGGGCATTGTGGCAAACAATACTTACCCCGCCGATTTCATTTATGAAAACTTAATGATTCAGTGCAATATTATTCATGCGGCGCACTTAGCTGATATTCAGAAACTTTTGTTTTTAGGTTCATCGTGTATTTACCCTAAATTAGCGACGCAGCCTATGGCTGAGTCTGCGTTGTTAACAGGTGAGTTAGAGCCAACCAACGAGCCTTACGCAGTAGCAAAAATTGCTGGCATTAAGTTATGTGAAAGCTATAATCGACAGTTTTGCCGCGATTACCGTAGTGTCATGCCGACGAATTTGTATGGGCCGAATGATAATTTTCACCCTGAAAACAGCCACGTGATTCCTGCGCTAATTAGACGTTTTCACGAAGCAAAGTTGAACGGAGATAAAGAAGTAGTGGCTTGGGGAAGCGGCAAGCCAATGCGCGAGTTTTTATACGTAGATGATATGGCGGATGCTTCCATTCATGTGATGAACTTATCAAATGAAGTGTATAAGGAAAATACACAGCCTATGTTAAGTCATATCAATGTGGGGAGCGGTATCGATTGCACTATTCGTGAATTAGTAGAAACGGTAGCGAAGGTGGTTGGGTTTGAAGGTAGTATTAACTTTGACGTAAGTAAGCCAGACGGAGCTCCGAGGAAATTGATGGAAGTTGCTAGATTGAATGATATGGGGTGGTCTTCAACCGTAGGCTTGGAGAAAGGTCTAAGTTTGGCTTACCAATGGTACCTCAACAATCCGCTTGATTTAAGGGAAGCTTAGAAGGTTTGGAATTGTTAGTGGTAGCGAGAACTTGCCCCATGACTTTGTGGCCTCTTTTAACGTTAGAAGTAGTGATAATTTAAATGCTATATAAAGTAGAAGTACTTCCCGCAGGAATCAGTTATCAGTCTGAGAATAATTTATTAGATGATGCCATTTCGCACTCTATGCCTTTAGAGCACAGTTGTAAAACTGGAGAGTGTGGGGTGTGCAGCGCAAACCTAATATCTGGCACTGTGCAAAATGAACATGGTAATACAGTCACGAAGGGTCAAATACTGACTTGTCAATCTAAAGCTCTATCTGATGTTACTTTAAAGGCAAGTTATTATCCTGAATTAGCTCACTTAAAGGTGCAAACTCTACCGTGTAAGGTTGCCAGTATTGATCATGTAACAGATGACATTATGGTGTTAACTCTGCGCTTTCCTCCTTCAGCAAGTTTTGATTACCTGCCAGGCCAATATATTGAATTGAGTTTTAAAGGTATTAAACGCAGCTATTCTATCGCGAACGCGATAACCGAAAACAAAGAGTTACAACTCCAAATCAGGCAGGTTACAAATGGTAAAATGTCACAGTTACTATTTGATGGCTTAAATGATAATCAGTTAATGCGTTTAGAAGGCCCTAAAGGTACATTTTTCCTACGTGAAAATACCAAGCCGATTATTATGTTGGCAACTGGAACGGGAATAGCACCCATTAAGGCAATGATTGAGCAGCTTGTAAGTAGCGAAGATGCTCGAGAGGTTTACGTATACTGGGGGATGCGATTCAAAGAAGAACTGTATTGCAAAGAATTAGAAGAAATAAGTGCCCGTTACGGGAGCATACACTTTCATCCGGTGTTATCTCGTGAGCAAGATTGGAATGGTGAAAAGGGCTATGTTCAAAATGTTGTGTGTGACCGGTTCCCCTCATTGGAAAATTATGAAATTTATGCATGCGGAGCATTGGAAATGATTGATGACGCCAAGAATAAATTTCTAGAAAGTAACTTGCCAGCGAATGCATTTCATTCAGATGCATTTACCCCGGCAAAAACTAATTAGTTGGAGATAGCAATGAAAGCAGTGATCCTGGCTGGTGGCTTAGGCACTCGGTTAAGTGAAGAAACATCAGTAAAGCCAAAACCGATGGTAGAAATTGGTGGTAAGCCTATTTTGTGGCACATAATGAAGCAGTATTCTGCACATGGTATCAATGATTTTGTTATTTGTTGTGGCTACAAAGGTTACGTTATCAAAGAATATTTTGCTAACTACTTCCTACACATGTCTGATGTAACTTTTGATATGAAGCAAAATGAAATGGTTGTGCACCGCAAACGTGCAGAGCCATGGACAGTGACTTTAGTGGATACTGGCGATAACTCAATGACAGGAGGTCGCTTAGCAAGGGTAGCTGAGCATGTTAAAGATGAAGACGCTTTTTGTTTTACTTATGGTGATGGGGTTGGAGATATGGACATTTCAGCAACTATCGATTTTCATAAAACCCATGGTAAGAAAGCAACCTTAACTGCAACTTACCCTCCCGGCCGTTTTGGCGCTTTAGATATAAGCGGCGGTAAAGTTAACAGTTTTAAAGAAAAGCCCAAAGGCGATGGCGCCATGATTAACGGCGGTTTTTTTGTGTTGTCCCCAGAAGTACTTGATTACATCGATGGCGATGCCTGTGTATGGGAACAGGAACCATTGAACCGCTTAGCCGGTAACGGCGAGTTAATGGCTTATGAGCATCAAGGTTTTTGGCAACCTATGGATACGCTTAGAGACAAGGTTTTGTTAGAAGAGTTGTGGCAAGCCAAAAAGGCTCCGTGGAAAATTTGGAAATAATGTTATGAACCCAATATTCTGGCAAGGGAAAAAAGTATTTGTAACTGGCCATACCGGCTTTAAAGGTGGTTGGTTATGCCTATGGTTACAAGAGATGGGCGCTGTGGTTAAAGGGTACGCATTAGCAGCACCTACCAATCCTAGCTTATTTGAAGAGGCTAGGGTTGCTGAAGGTATGGAATCCGAGGAAGGCGATATACGTGATTTCTCACGGCTGTCGAAATCAATCTTAGATTTTAAACCTGAAATTGTCATCCATATGGCTGCGCAACCATTGGTCCGTTTGTCGTATGAAATCCCCATGGAGACTTATTCAACTAACGTGATGGGAACAGTTCATTTGCTGGAAGCAGTAAGACAAGTAGGCGGCATTAAAGCTGTTGTGAACGTTACTTCAGATAAGTGTTATGAAAACCGTGAATGGGTATGGGGCTATCGAGAAGAAGAAGCGATGGGGGGTTACGACCCATACAGTAACAGTAAAGGCTGCGCCGAATTAGTGGCCTCCTCTTATCGCCTATCTTTTTTTAACAAAGCCAATTACGCAGAACATGGCTGTGCTTTGGCTTCTGCGAGAGCTGGAAATGTCATTGGCGGAGGTGACTGGGCTGATGATCGGCTCATCCCTGATATGCTTAATGCATTCTCTAATAACAAATCTGTAGAAATTCGTAGCCCTTACGCCATTAGACCTTGGCAGCACGTGTTAGAACCGTTGTCGGGTTACTTGAGCATTGCAGAGCACTTATATGAACAGGGCTGTGATTTCGCGGAAGGTTGGAACTTTGGGCCTCGCGATGACGATGCTAAGCCCGTCGACTGGATTGTAAACCAACTGGTTTCTAATTGGGGGGAAGATGCCAGCTGGACCTTGAGTGAAGGTGAGCACCCGCATGAAGCGCATTATCTCAAGTTGGATTGCTCAAAGGCAAAAATGCGACTTGGTTGGCGTGCTGTTTGGGGGCTAGAGTTTACTTTAACCAAAATTGTTGACTGGCAGAAAGCCTGGTTAAACGAAAGTGATATGAAACAATATACAGTTAATGAAATTAAAGAATATATGGCAGCAAGAGCAGGAACTAAATAATGTCTAAAGAACAATTAAGAACTCAAATCGCCGATCTCGTAGAGCAATATGCCGCCTTAGAGTACGCCCCTAAAGCTTTTATAGGAGGGGAGACTGTGGTTCCTCCATCGGGAAAAGTATTGGGTGCTAATGAGTTGAAAATGATGGTAGAAGCTTCATTAGACGGATGGTTAACTACCGGACGCTTTAATGATGCATTTGAAAAACGTTTAGGCGAGTACTTAGGTGTTCCTTACGTGCTAACTACTACGTCTGGCTCTTCGGCTAACTTACTAGCGATGACCGCTTTAACATCTCCCTCGCTAGGTGAGCGCCAATTAAAGCCTGGTGATGAAGTTATTACTGTTGCTGCGGGTTTCCCAACCACGGTTAACCCAGCTATTCAAAACGGTTTAGTGCCTGTGTTTGTAGATGTTGATATTCCAACCTATCAAATTTTGCCAGAGATGATTGAGGCTGCAGTAAGTGATAAAACCAAAGCAATTATGGTAGCTCACACTTTAGGCAACACTTTTGACCTAACAGAGGCGCGTCGAGTGGCGGACAAATATAACCTGTGGTTAATAGAAGACTGCTGTGATGCATTAGGCTCCACTTACGATGGAGAAATGGTTGGGACCTTTGGTGATATTGCCACCGTAAGCTTTTACCCTGCGCACCATATCACAATGGGCGAGGGGGGAGCTGTATTTACCCAAAATAAAGAGCTACGTAAATTAGTGGAATCATTCCGCGATTGGGGGCGCGATTGTTATTGCCCTCCGGGTTGTGATAACACCTGTGGTAAGCGTTTTGACCAGCAGCTAGGCTCGTTACCAGATGGCTACGATCACAAGTACACCTATTCGCACCTAGGTTATAACCTAAAAATTACCGATATGCAGGCCGCTTGTGGTTTAGCGCAAATGGATAGAGTAGAAGAGTTAGTTCAAGCACGTAAAGACAACTACACCTATCTAAAAGACGGCTTAGCGTCGTGCGAAGAGTTTATAATTTTACCTGAAGCTACAGATAAATCAGAACCATCATGGTTTGGATTTCCCATTACTCTTAAGCCTGAAAGCGGTATTGACCGCGTTGATTTACTTAAATTTATGGATCAATTCAAAATTGGTACACGCTTATTGTTTGCCGGTAACCTAACTCGCCAGCCTTACTTTGAGAATGTTGAATACCGTGTTGTGGGTGAGTTAACTAATACAGACATTATAATGAATAATACATTTTGGATTGGTGTTTACCCTGGTCTAAGCTATGAGCATTTAGACTTTGTTATCGAAAAGTTTGAAGAGTTTTTTGGTGTTAATTTTTAGATGTATCTTAATTTCCTTTAGTTGATAAGGTCTTTTGTGATGAGTGTTGCTTTTTATTTAAGTTGTCATGCTGAGGCGAGGCGTAATAAGAACTACAAAGTTGTAAAAGGCGATGCAACTAATGGGAAGTGTTTAGTTTGTTTTTCCAGCAATGCCATATTTTATCCTCACACTGACGAGGGGCTTCGCGATCTATTAGTGAGCGATTATTATGAGTGGGAGAGATTAGTTGATAAAACTAAGTTTGAAAAAATACTATTTTTTCGAGACGTTTACAAGCAATGGTATATAAATGGTATCAGTGAAAGAGTTACTTCTGTTGAAGCTCTAGGTGATCTAATAAAGCATCTTACTTTCGGTTTAGATTCTACCTTTGTCGGTTCTAGTGCAGGAGGTTATGCTGCAGTGATGTTTGGTGATATTTGTAGTGCGAAAAAAATATTTTCTTTTTCCGGACAATTTAACTTAAGTCGAGAAGCATCAATGGAAAAGAATCCAATTCTGGCAAGTTTTTATAATCATAGCTTTGATTATTCAGCTGTAAATAAAGAGGTTTTTTACTTTTACCCTGCTTATAGTGAAGATGATATAATTCAAGCTAAAAGCGTAGAGGGTAATAGCCAAGTTATTGCTGTCAAAGTTAATGACAATCGTCATGGAGTTCCAATCTTGCCTTTTTCTTTAAAAAAAATGTTACTGCTGGAGTTAAAGGATATAAAACGATTGTCGGAGAAAAAACATAGTAAATTATTTATATCTATGAAGTTTATAACCTGGCGGGACTTGTTTACATTTTCCCATAGGCGGATGCAGAAGTTAATTCGAGTTATTAGGGGCTAATTATACATTTATGAAAATATTGACTACGGGGGGAACCGGCTTTCTTGGTAAGGCGCTTATTAATCAATTTTTAGCAGCCAAGCATTCTGTTGCTAACATCGGAAGGCGTTCATTCGGTGACTCAAGAGTGATAGATATAAAAGCTAATGAACAATATGAAGATTTTTTAAGTGATTTTCAACCTGACTACATTATTCACCTTGCAGCAGCTTTCGATAATTCTAATATAGATGAGATTGTAGATGTAAATATAAAGCTTCCATTAAAGTTGTTAGAGTTAGCGAGCAATTGCGGTAGTTGTTTTGTGTATATAAGCACTTATTGGCAACTAGGTTGTAAAAATAAAGTCCATGCTCCTATTGACCTGTATTCCGCATCAAAAAAATCGATGGCGTCATTTATGGAACTATATAGTGGGTATCATAATGTGCCTTGCAAGGAAGTAATGATTTATGGAACCTACGGTTCCACAGATAATCGAGGTAAATTATTAGATATCTTGATCAATGCAGCTATATCTGGTGAGTCAGTTGAACTATCTCCTGGCGAACAAAATCTTAATTTGGTTAACGTTAGTTCGCTATCTGGCAAGATGGTTGAACAGTTGCTGATTGATAATGGTTGTATGCATGAGAAGTTGGCATTTATCTCTGAGCGCAATTATAGCCCCATTCAGTTAGTAGAACTCATTAGAAAAAATAGCCATATTAATGTTGATTTTGGAGCTAAAGAGTATCGTAAAGTAGAAGTAATGGAACCCATTTTTGACCCAGATTTCAAATTTTTTGTCATGAACGATGACATTCCAGAATACATCAAGCAAGCTTTAAATTGAGGTTGCTATGAAAAGTATCTATAAAATACGTTCTCGTTTTAACTTCCTTTTAAATCTTTTAATTTTTAAAGCTAAAAATATCCAGTATGTAACTTTCCCCAAAATAAATGGGCGGCCTGTTGTCATAAATGATGGAAGTATTTTATTCGGTCGGGATGTTAAAATTAATTCTGGCGTTAAGACTAATCCAATCGGCGGTGACAGTATATGTATATTCAAGACCTTCAGTGGAGGACGTATTACCATTGGTGATAACTGCGGTCTTTCAAATTGTAGTATTGTCGCAATGTGTGCTATTTCTATAGGTGTAAATACCAAAGTTGGCGGAGGTGTGAAAATGTATGATTCTGACTTTCATAGTCTAAACTATATTTTCCGCAGAGACTCTTCGGCTGATAAGTCTTTATCAAAGAGTATTCATATAGGTAATGATGTATTTATTGGAGCTCACTGCATAATTCTGAAAGGTGTTCTTATCGGTGATAGAGCTATTGTAGGTGCAGGCAGCGTCGTTACAAAAAATATACCTAGTGGCCAAATTTGGGCAGGCAATCCAGCTAAAAGGATCGGTGATGTATAGTTTAACGATCTATATACCGAGTTATAACAGAAGTGAGTACTTATCTAGGACTTTAAGTAATTTATCTGCGAGCATTGAAAAATTTGGATTAGAATCAGACGTTTGTATAGTTGTTAGTGATAATTGTTCTGAAGACTCTGGATACTCTGACATAGTCCATGATTACTCAAGTAAAAGTTATTTTTCTTATGTAAGGCAAACTGTAAATATTGGTCTTGCAGCAAATATTAACTTCGGGTTTTCAAGTTTAAATTTCGAATATATATGGGTGTTATCAGATGATGATAGCTTAGAGCTTTCATTTGTTCCTAAGTTGATCTCATATATTAGAGATGGAAAATTTGATCATTTTTACATTCGTAGCTCGATTACAGGAGATTTTCGTTGTGATGAAGTTCATGGTGACGCTTTAAGCGATTCGAGAGCTATACTAGAAACATATTCTAGCTTTGCTATGCTCGGCCTTATTTCGGCTAATATATACTCAAAACGTATTTGTGAGTACTCTAGTATAGGTTACGATCTTAGTTGGACTCTGTTTCCACATGTAGCAATGTTTTTAAAAATGTTAGATGAAACTAGGTATGTTAAATCAAAGATTCTAGGAAGTAAGGAGAATAAGCTAATTTGGGATGGGCGTCGAAGAAGCTATTCGCCTAGAAATGCTTATGCGGGAATGATGCGATTAGGTGGTGAATTAAATCCAGAAAACAGAAAGGTTTTTCTTAACACTCTGTTGGATGATTTTGGGAGAAGCCATGTTGTGAATTTATTTTTCTCAGATAAACTTTTTCGTTTTCATTTTATCGATAGTTTTGGTTACTCAGCATTGTTTAAACTATTCGTAAAAGTTGTTAGTGGGAAGCTTAAAATTGGTTAAACGGTGGGATGTTCCCCTGTCCTGGGTAGCTAGATTCTTCGGACTGTTCGTCTCTATTTCTACTATACCTCATATTATCACAAATGTCGGAATTGAAGGGTACTCTGATGTAGCCTTGATACAGGCACTGTTACCTTGGTTATTATTGCTTGATATGGGGACTGGTAACTACTTAAAAAATCTTTTAACTGTTAGAACAAATTCTTTCTTACTTAAAAAAGTTGTAGTGGGTGTTACCCTGATTTTAGCTTCCCTATTTGTGCTCTTTTTTCTTGTATTCTATATTTCTTGGGAAGTGGTTGATAAATTGTATTTATCTGGGGAAGGCACCTATGAATTTTTTTACCCTTTCTTACTTCTAGCACTGGTGGCGCAATTAGAAATATACACAAAGTTTTTATATTCTTTTTTTAAATCAAGCGTCGTTAGCTTTACGAATATTTTGAGCTTTATGGTTGTCTTTTTACTCGTTTTTCAATCAAAATCAACTGAGCCAGCTGATTATTTAATGATGATGTTGTTGCCGGTTTTTGTCTCTAAATTGTTTCTTGCTTTATATTTTTTTCGTATGTCTGGTATAGGTTTTTTTTATTTAAAATTTTCTTTTAGTAGGTATTTAAAGCTTGCTCATTTCTGCATAAAGAAATCTAAAAACTTTTGGATTTTAGCTATTATGGGGACATTTATAGTTAGTGTTGATGTTTTTATAGCCTCACAGTTTTTAGATTCAACAGAAATTGCTGTCTATCTTATTATATTGAGACTTTATTTAGCTGGTTACACATTAATCTCTAGCTTCGTACACATTTATTGGCCAAGGATTACAATTATTATTACAAAACGGCAGAGTAGGGAGCTATATATACTTTTATTTTCGGTTTTTTCGCTTTTTTCCGTGGCAATAGTAGTATCAACTTTATTTCTAAATTTTGCTATATCTTATTTCGACAATGTGAATGCATTTCAAGAGTTGAACGATAGTAATATTAATGTATCTATGCTGCTATTTAGTTTCGCCTTGTTGTTCATTATTAGACTTTGGGTTGATTTGTTTTCTACTGCACTTCAAAGTGTCGGAGATACCAAGCTCATTATAAGATTGATGCCGCTGCAATTGATTTCTGGTTTGGTTTGCCAAGTTTTTTTGGCTAAAATATTTGGGCCTGTAGGACTAGTAATAGGTTTAGCTTTTTCTTATTTCGTCGTTATGGCTTATCCTCTTCCTAGGGAAGTATATCTTAAATTAACGAAAACTTCATATTAGTGTTTGGGAGGGACTTTGAAGATTATTATTGTTTCAGGCATGGCTATAGGTAGATCAGGTGTAGGTCAATTTTTAGAAGCTTTCCAAGGAGATGAGAGATTTCAATTGATTTGCAGGAAAGACAGAAAGTCACTGAGAAACCTTGTTGCAAAAAAAAGGTACTTAAACATTGTGCTAGAAATCATGGCTCGCCTTTTTAATGATCTGTGTTTTTATTTCAAATTGAGAACCATTAAAAAGAATGTTGTTATTATCGTTCATCCTCAAACACTAGGGTATTCCAATTTTAGATTTATAACTGAAAACAATGTTTCCTATTTATATTTGTTGGACTCTTGGTACTTCTGTATACGTTCATATAATTACGTAGAAAGAAATAAAGAATGTTTAAAGTGTATTGAATGCCCGACTAGTAATCGCTTAAACATGATTGCTCGAACCGAATGTCGTTCTTTTCCAACCCTGCTGTCTCGAACGAAGTATTTGGCTTACTCTCGTTATGTTAAAGAGGCTATCGAAGCTGAAGACTTGAGATTGCTCTATCAAAATGATTCTCAAAAGCTACTAGCGAGTCGATTTTTTAGCGCTAATAAGGGCAGTGTGGTGGGTATGCCAGCAGTTAAAAATGTGGGTGCAGCGCCTTACGTTAGCTTGGAGCTCGAAGATTTCGATTTTGTTTATCACGGGACCAAAGAGGCCGCGAAAGGTATTTATTACTTTTTGTCAGTTGCCGCTCTGATGCCCGAAAAAAGTTTCTTTGTACCGGTTGAGCGTTCTTCAATTTTTGAAGGTGACAACACTAATTACAAAAAATTTGATTCTTTAAGTAATGTTACATTTTGCGACTGTACATGGGAGTCAGGGTTAGCAGACGTAGTGAAGCGGGCTGGTTTGGTAATTAACCCCACATTGTGGTCTGCTCCTGTTGAGGGGGCCCTAATTAAATCTATGCTGATAAATGACAATGTTGCCACCATCGCTTCCGGATACTCTTTCAGTACTGAAATTCCCAAAAATGCTATCGTCGAACTGCCGAATTGTGAAAAAGCTGCAGCTCAAAAACTGAGAAGTTTAGCTGGGAACTGGAAACTCGATAAAGAAGCAAAAGATAAGTGGATATCTAAATTTATGAGCAAAAATAATATAGACAGTATATTTGAATCAGTTTGGAGTGACTTGCATGTGCGATGATTATGCTCCGGTAGTCGTTTTTGTATTTAATCGCCCACATCATACAAAAAAAGTATTTGAGGCTTTGTCTCAATGTGTAAACGCAGATTCTACGGAACTTTATATATACGCTGATGATGCTCGTACTCAACAAGACTCAGAGGACGTAATATTAACCCGAAAGAATATCCGAAAGGTTACTGGGTTTAAAAGCGTGAGTATCTTTGAGTCTAGTAAGAATCTTGGTTTGGCTGATAGCATAATTAGAGGAGTCACTGAAGTTGTCAGAAAGCACGGAAAAATCATAGTACTTGAAGATGATATTATTGTTGCCCCAAATTTTTTGACTTATATGAATGATTGCCTTAACTTCTATCGAGATAAAAAAGGGGTGTGGCAAGTCTCTTCGTATAGTTATGCACCTATGGTTAATATGGTTGATAGCAAGTGCTTATTGCCAATAACTAATTGCTGGGGGTGGGCTACATGGGCTGACCGCTGGGAGCATTTCGAGCGAAATCCTCTAGAGCTAATTAAATCGTTTAATAAACAACAATGTTATGAATTCGATTTACAAGGACGTTTTAATTTTTGGGAACAGGTTAAGGCTAATTATTCTGGTCGGACTAAAACTTGGGCGGTATTTTGGTACGCTACCGTTTTCAAAAATGGAGGCTTAACTGTTTACCCAAGAGATGTGTATTCCGAAAATATTGGGTTTGATGGTTCGGGGGTTCATTGTGATGCTTCAGATTGTTTACCCCGTAATTTGAGTAACTCCCCCGTTGATAGCTACTTCCCTTACGCTATAGATTTCAATGTTTATGAACAAGTCTGTAATGATATGAAATTGAGTCTCCCAACGGTATCTGAGCGAATTTACAAAAAAGTTAACAGATTGATAAAGAGATTTTTACATTTATGATTTTGCATCTAAGTAAATATTACTACCCTTATTTCGGTGGTCTAGAAAAAGTGGTTCAAGACTTAGCTGAAAACCCAACAGACAATACCCCTGTAACAGTAATATGTAATAGCTATGAAGTAGGTAAAACAGAGGAGGTGAAGATCAATAATGTTAAGGTCGTCAGGTGCCCTATTGTTTTTTCCTTAATGTCAAGCCAATTCTCATTGTCTTACTTTTTGGCATTAGGTAAAAGAATTAATAATAGTATCGTGCATATACATCTGCCCAACCCTTTTTCAACATTTTTTGTTTTGTTATATTTGTTAATAGGTAAGAGCTGCAAAGGTCTCGTAGTTCATTGGCATAGCGACGTGGTTTCTCAAAAAATAGGCTGGTTTTTCCTACGCCCCTTTGTTAATTCTCTTTTGAAACGTTGTGATAAGATTATTGTTACTAGCCCCGCTTACTTGGAATACTCTGTACAGTTGAAAAACTTTAAGTCAAAGTGCGAAGTTATCCCTATAGGTATTGATACTATTGAGTTAAATGTAGATAACGATCTCGTAAAAGAGATTAAAAATAATTTCACTGGGCGAAAGATAGTCTTTTCACTGGGAAGACATACTTATTATAAAGGATTTGATTTGCTGATTGAGGCTGTTAGAGATGGTTTTGATGATTCCGTTTTCCTAATCGGCGGAACAGGAGAGCTTACGGATGAATACAAGGCTAAGGTCGATGAATATGACATTTCTGCCAAGGTTTTTTTTCTCGGTAGGCTGAGTGAAGTAGAAATGGCTTCATACTTTGCTGCTGCAGAAGTGTTTTGCTTTCCTTCATGTGAGCGAAGTGAAGCCTTCGGATTAGTGCAATTGGAAGCTATGTCCGTTGGCACACCAGTTATTAGTGCAAATATCGAAGGGAGTGGGGTTCCTTGGGTCAATAAGCATTTAGAGTCTGGCTTAGTGTTTGAAAATCGGTCAGTTATTGGCCTAAGAAAAGCGCTATCACAACTATTAAATGACAACGAACTTCTTAATAAGCTTTCGGTCGGTGCAAAAAGTAGGTTTAATAGAAATTTTACCACCGAGAATATGACTGGTGATATAAACTCGATATATACGGATATTTTAGATGGAAAAAGTTAGGCGTTCAGTTTATCTATTCGATTTTGGAAACCATTATAAGCAAATTATACATTCAAAAGAACTTTACAAAACATTTGGTGAAGTAAAGGTCATCTGTACTAAAAATCAAAAAAATAATTATAAGGAATTTTTAGAGGCGGATTGTCTAGACGTTATTAGTTTTTCTACATTATTTTTTTTGTTTGTTAAGGCTGTTTCTTCCAGTCGGTTTGTGTTGCTAACAGGCCCTTTTTATACAAAGTCATTAGTTAGGTTTTTGTCTTCAGTTTCTATTTTTTTTGTTCTGTTAGCGAGACGATGCCTGTTTAAATGGAGTGTGGTTTATGTTAAGGATATCAATAGCTATACTAACGGAAGTGTTCTTGACCGTTTAAGTTTAAGTCTAGCTAATAACATTTTTTTTGAATCTGAAGCGCTATCAAAAATAGCATGTTCTCTTGGTGTCGGCACAAAGGAAAAGAATAAAGCGTCATATGTTTATTTTGACCAGGTCGATTCTTCACACAAGCAAGCTAACTATAAAGTTGACATGTCTCCTATTATGGATGCAAAAAAAAATGGTTGCTTAATTGTTGGTGTTATTGGACAGTTCGACACACAAAAAAGGGACTACCAACTATTACTACAGTCCAAATCGGAAAAGATTTTTTTTGTGCAAGTAGGTCGTTACGTGACTAGTGAAAGTAATGCTAAAGCAGTTAATGAACTTAAAGGTTTTTTAAATTTTCTTCAAAACGATTTTAGTAATCGCGATTTGGATTATGTACTGAGTCATTGTGATGTGTTGTTGAGTTTAAATAGCGACAGTGCAGGCTACGATAGTTGTAAGGGAACTGCTGCCTTTGGAGAAGCCATATCAGTAAGGAAACCATTAGTTATACCTAGTTTTTGTGATAAAGATATGGAGTTTAAGAGTTTTTGTTTTTACTATACAGATAGTCAATCCTTTTCTAATGCAATTGCTAAATCCAAGTTATTTAGAGGGACAGTTGCTTTTGATTATTTCAATGTTGAGAGAGTCAGGCAAAGGCTTTTACATTGATACCTTCAATCATGATATTTGGATTCGCTTTGCTTTTATGTTCTCCTTATGTTAGGAGTCATAAGCACTTGTTAACAAGTTTTTTATGTTTTTTATTAGTTACTTCTTTCGCGTTTTTGGCTAGTACTCGACAGATTGGTGTTGTTGGGTCAGATGATGCTATTGCGTATTATTGGTATTACGATTTTTTAAATAATGTTGGCATCCGCGTATTTTTTAGCGAGGTGACGTTTGAGCCGTTCTTTACTGCCCTCTACTTTTTTAGTTCCTTTTGGGTTTCAACCGAGCAAGAAATGCTTTTCTTTTTCTCTATGTTATGTAATGCATTGTTTTTTATTGCGATTTATAATAAGAAATCGAGATGCCGCTCGGTTTTTGCTTTGTTTTTGATTCTTTCAAATACATCCTTGTTATTTTATGAAACTCAGCTTATTAGGCAAACTTTGTCATTGGCGTTCTTTGTTTTGGCATTGTCATCCAACAAATACAAAAAAATGTTTGTTTTTTTGTCTGTCTTTACTCATTTCTCAGCGGTTTTATTCTTCTTTTTCTTGTTTGTCGGTAAGAAAATACTCTCTATTAACCGTAGTTATAGGGTGGTGGGCTTTTGCGCTTGTGTAGCTGTTATTTACTTAACTCTAACTTTTTTATTTGGCTGGTTTATTTCTAGTTTAGGGGGCGCTGGTTCTATCATCGCTAATAAAGCTTTGTATTATAACGATATCAGTCAGGGGGCTCTAAATTATAAGCTTGTGTTCATCGTTAGTTCCCCTGTTATTTTTTTTGTTGGTCTCGGTGCAAAGGGCAGCAAGTTTGAACATAGCCTGATCTTCCTATATGTTGGCTGCGTGGTTACCACGTTAGGTTCAAGCGTCGTACCGCAAGTATCAGAACGTTTTTTTGTTGTTTGCCTGATACTCTTTCCTCTAGTAATGCTTTATTTGTTATTAAATTACCTTAAGTTAGATAAGTATTTGCAATACTCAGCTTGCCTAGGAATGTTTACTTTGTTTCTTTATAAATTGTTTTTTTCAATCATGTCATCGAAAACGGGCTTTAGCCTACTAAACGGTGAGTTATCAGGAAGTGTATTTTGATTCTATCGATCGTGGTTCCTACTTATGGTAATTTTACTTCTGTACGACGGTTTTGCTCGCGTTTATCTGAGTTTGACTTTAAAAGCGTTGAGGTGATCGTTGTAGATGGTAAATGTTGCCCAAAAATAAGAGATCTTCCGAATTTATTCGAAAATGTAAAAATTGTTTCTGAAAAAGATGGTGGGATTTATGATGCAATGAATAAAGGTATCGAATTTTCTCAGGGCGACTGGCTTGTTTTTTTTGGTGACGATGACCATTTTTTTAGTGATTCAGTGTTGTCAAATGTGTTCGACAGAAATCTTCAAGGTTATGATTTGATAATTGGCGATGCGGAATACGATAATGGTCGCTATTTTTCAAGTTGTTTTGATATTCGGATGTTGTTTAAACACACTTTATGCCATCAGTCTGTGTTTTATAGAAGAGCTGTTCTTCAGTCTAACAAGTACAGTTTAGAGTATAAACTGGCAGGGGATTATCATCTAAACCTTCGATTGTTTAAGAATAAATTGTCTGCTTTGTATTTAGCAGAGCCACTTTCTTATTGTGGAGCTGACGGTTTTTCTAGTAAAGGGTATTTGGTAGGTTACCTCGAAGAGTTTTATGCCGTTAAGCAAGTTTATGGGTGGCCAACTTGTGCTCTAGCATTTTTGTCTAGCACTATCCGTTTTTCTTATAAAAAGTTTAGGAATCTAAGGTTTTAATGAAAAACAGTCACTAAATTTCAGGGCATGTTTGGTTGTGGTGGTCAACTAAATTTGGCCGTCTCGTTATAAGTTCTAAAGTACTGGTGCTCAGCTTTTAAGGGCAGCGTTCCATTATTAGGCTGATGCAGCCTATAGTGATTGTAATAGCCAATGATGTATTGCGTTAATGAACTTGCTGCCTCAGGTAATTTCTATATCCAACTCTTGGCATCAGTTCTGTTTTGAAGCTCCGAAAGAATCTCTCCATGGGGTTATTATCTCAGCAATTCGCCCGTCGTCTTAAGCTTTGGTGTATGCCATGCGCGGCCTGAATAATTGACTAGTGTAGTGACAACCCTGGTCACTATGAAATAACAGCTTACTTGAGCGTTGTCGGCTTTGGAATGCCATCCTCAATGCCTTTTTTGTTAGCTCGCTGTTAGGACTAGCAGAAGTGGCCCAGTCAATCACCTTGCGAGCATATAAATCCAGTACGACTGCAAGATAAAGCCACTTTGAGCCCGTCCATACATACGTAACATCACCGCACCATATTTGGTTGGGGGCGTCTGGAGAAAATTGACGCCCCAAAACGTTAGGGATACTCAGGTGCGCTCTCTCAGCCTTAGCATATTTGTGAGTAGGTAATTGTCGACTCACAAGTCCTTCTTGTTTCATCAGCTTGCTGACCAACCATCGGCTCACTTTAAAACCTGAAGTTGCCAATAACGACACTAAGGTTCGTTCACCAGCTGAACCATGGCTAATACCAAACCAGCGCTTTAATTCAGCAATCAGCTTTACGCGCTGAGGCTGAAGTGTTGGCGGGTGCTTATACCAATACCTTTGATGGAGTCCTGCATCAAGAGAGCTGATGCCTTTTTTAGAATTAAGTTATCCTTTTCAAGTCGCTTTAACTTGCGCTCAAGCTCGCGAATTTTAACTTGGTCAGGCGTAAGAGGAGTTGCTGATGAGAGTTTTCCGTTGCGTTCTTCCCGTAGCTGGCGAGCCCATTTATCAACGGTAGACTTACCCAGTCCTATATCAACGGCAGACTTACCCAGTCCTAAGTTGTCAGCGACATCTCGAATGGTACGCCCTTCATCGACTATCTGTTGAGCCACTTCCAATCGGAACTCAGGTGAATATGTTGGTCTTGTTCGTTTTCTCATAAATTTCTTACCCAATAATGGTGATGATATCACCTCTAATTAGGTGGCCAAATTTACTATGCCATTACAACCCAATAGAAAATCATTAGGTCAAAGTCATAACTTTTGTGGGCAAATGTAATCTATGTTCAAATGTTTATCATCTCACTATTAAAATACCGTTACTAACACCGTATACTACTTGAAATTTTATTAAGCGCCAGGTGCGCTTATTTTGTTACACACGAATGGTTTAAAAAATGAATAGGATCTTAATCACTGGTGGCGCAGGTTTTATTGGCAGTGCGGTTGTTCGCCACATCATAAATGACACTCAAAATGCAGTACTAAATGTGGATGCTTTAACCTATGCAGGGAATGAAGCGTCACTTGATAGTATTGTAACAAGTTCACGCTACACATTGTTGCAGGCCAATATTTGTGATAAGGCAGCTATGTTCAAAGCTTTTTCAGAGTTCCAACCAACTGCGGTGATGCATTTAGCTGCGGAGTCTCATGTCGACCGCTCGATCGATGGTCCCGATGAGTTTATTCAAACCAATATTGTTGGAACTTATGCCTTATTAGAAGCCGCTCGGGAGTATTGGGTTACGCTTAAAGATGAGGCTAAAGCTGCGTTTCGCTTCCATCATATCTCTACAGATGAGGTGTACGGCGATTTGGAAGGTACTGAAGATTTGTTTTTGGAGACCACGCCTTACGCGCCTAGTTCTCCATATTCTGCTTCTAAAGCTTCTAGCGATCACTTAGTCCGCGCTTGGCATCGTACTTACGGTTTACCTGTAGTTATTACTAATTGTTCTAATAACTACGGACCCTATCATTTTCCAGAAAAACTCATTCCGCATGTCATTTTGAACGCCCTAGATGCTAAAGCTTTACCGATATATGGTGATGGATTGCAAATCAGAGATTGGTTATATGTAGAAGATCACGCTCGAGCTCTATACCAAGTAGTGACGACAGGAGAAGTGGGTGAGACTTATAACATTGGTGGCCACAATGAAAAAACTAACATAGATGTAGTGAGAACTATTTGTGGACTTTTGGAGGAGTTAGCGCCTGCCGAGGCTAAAGCAAAGTTAACAGCCGCTGGCAAGAAGCAGTTTGAAGATTTAATCACCTTTGTAAAAGACCGTCCCGGTCACGACGCTCGTTATGCTATTGATGCATCTAAAATAGAACTAACTTTAGGTTGGACGCCTGAAGAGAGCTTTGAAAGCGGTATTCGAAAAACAGTCGAGTGGTATCTTATGAATCCTGAGTGGTGGCAATCGGTACTTAGTGGTGATTATCGTTTGGAGCGATTAGGTTAAAGGCATTATGATGACTGAGCATGTAGAATGTGAGACTTATAAAGGTATTGTGTTAGCTGGTGGAAGTGGCACTCGTTTACACCCTATAACTATGGGTACATCTAAACAGTTGCTACCTATCTACGATAAGCCGATGATTTTTTATCCTCTGTCGGTGCTAATGCTATCTGGTATTAAAGATATATTGATTATTTCTACCCCCGAGGACTTGCCTAATTATCAGAAGATACTCGGCGATGGTAGTCAGTTTGGTATCCAGCTTAGTTACGCTGAACAACCTAATCCCGATGGCTTAGCACAGGCATTTTTGATTGGCGAGCAATTTATTGGTGATGATAACGTTGCGCTAATTTTAGGAGATAACGTTTTTTATGGTCAGCACTTTAGCGACAAATTACTAAATGCTACACGCAAAGAGAGAGGCGCGACGGTATTTGGTTACCATGTAACAGACCCAGAACGCTTTGGGGTAGTTGAGTTCGATAAACAAGGTAAGGCACTGAGTATCGAAGAGAAGCCGACAGAGCCAAAATCTAACTACGCAGTAACTGGCTTGTATTTTTATGATAACTCGGTGGTTAATATCGCCAAGTCTATAACTCCCTCGTCGCGCGGAGAGTTAGAGATTACCGATGTAAATATGGCTTATTTGGAACAAGGGCAATTGCAGGTTGAGCTGCTCGGCCGAGGTTTCGCATGGCTTGATACAGGTACTCATGATTCGTTGCTTGAAGCGGGGCAATACGTGCAAACAATCGAACACCGCCAAGGGCTTAAAATAGCTTGCTTAGAAGAGATTGCGTTTAAGCAAGGCTGGCTAAGTAAGAGCCAGTTGCAATCTCAAGCTTTAGCGCTAAAGAAGACCGGATATGGGCAATACTTACAACGCTTGCTTGACGAATAGTTGTATTTGGTAAAGCAGAAGGAATTTACATTGAACATAATAGATACTTGTATTGCTGATGTGAAAATTATCGAACCTAAGGTGTTTGGTGATGAACGCGGCTTTTTTTTAGAAACCTTTCAGGCAGAACGGTATAAAAACGCGCTTAATATTGAATTTGATTTTGTCCAAGATAACCATTCACGCTCTGGAAAAGGCGTATTGCGTGGCTTGCATTTTCAGAAAAGCAAACCGCAAGGGAAGCTGGTTCGTGTAGTGCGTGGCAGTGTGTTTGATGTGGCTGTTGATATTAGAGTTGATTCTCCTACTTTTGGTCGTTGGGCGGGAGTTGAACTCACCGAGGAAAATAAGCGCCAGTTCTGGGTTCCGCCAGGGTTGGCTCATGGTTTTGTCGTTACCAGTGAGCTTGCAGACTTCGAGTACAAATGCACAGACTATTATGATCCTAGTGACGAGGGCTGTTTAGCTTGGGACGACAGTGAAGTGGCTATTGATTGGCCGGCTATTGATGTGTTCTTATCAGAGAAAGACAAATTAGGATTGTCACTTAAGGATTTAAAATCAGCATGAAAATACTGCTAACTGGTGCTAATGGTCAATTAGGCTCTTGCTTACAAGACTTAGCAATAAAAAGTGACTTATTTGAAGTGCTTGCTACAGACTATAAAGACTTGGATATTACTAACGAAGTTGCAGTAAAAGCTTATGTTGAGGTCCATCAGCCTGATATTATTGTGAACGCAGCCGCACACACTGCGGTAGATAAAGCACAAAGTGAAGTTGAGCTAGCTACAGCTATAAATGCGAAAGGCCCTGAATATTTGGCCAAATCCGCACAGAATGCTGGTATTCCAATGATTCATGTGTCTACAGATTATGTATTTGACGGTACTGCTACAGTTCCTTATAAACCCTCACATTTAGCCAAACCGTTAGGTGTTTATGGTGAGACGAAATGGCTAGGTGAAGAAGCCGTTCGCAACACCTTAGCTGAGCACATTATTATTCGCACTGCTTGGGTATTTTCGGAGTATGGTAATAATTTTGTTAAAACCATGCTACGCCTTGGCGAGGAGCGTGAAGAGTTAGGGGTAATTGCCGACCAATATGGTTGCCCCACATATGCAGGCGATTTAGCTGCATCAATTTTAAAGTGTTGTGAGAAAATAATGCTAGGCCACAGAGCTTGGGGAAGCTTTCATCATTGTGGCGATTTACCCACTAGCTGGCACGGCTTCACTCGAGCTATTTTGGCTGAGGGGCTAGCGCAAGGCAAGCTACCTAATATGGCAAAACTGAATGCCATAAAGACTGATGATTATCCTCTACCTGCGCCACGTCCAGCTTATTCAGTAATGGATTGTAGTAGCATGAAACAAGCTTGGGGTGCAGGGGCTAGCGATTGGCGGGCAGCGCTAACTAAAGTTGTTAATCTTATATAAATAATTATTGGAACTATTACCTATGAAAATTGCTGTAGCCGGTACTGGTTATGTTGGTCTGTCAAACTCTATGTTGCTTTCACAACACCATGAAGTTGTCGCTGTAGATATTGTTGCCGAAAAAGTAGAGTTGCTTAATAGTAAGCAGTCACCAATTGTAGACTCTGAGATCGAAAGTTTTCTCGCAAATAAAACCCTAAATTTTACCGCTACCTTGGATAAGCAATTAGCTTATCAAGACGCCAATTATGTAATTATCTCAACTCCAACCGACTATGACCCAGAGACTAACTACTTTAACACTTCATCAGTTGAAGCGGTTATTAAAGATGTTCTTGAAATCAACCCTCAAGCGGTAATGGTGATTAAATCTACCGTGCCTGTGGGTTACACAAAATCAGTACGCGAGAAGTTTGGTGTAGATAATATTATTTTCTCTCCTGAGTTTTTGCGCGAGGGAAGAGCGTTACATGATAATCTGTACCCTTCCCGTATTGTGGTGGGAGAGGAATCAGAGCGGGCACAAATTTTTGCTGATCTATTGGTAGAAGGTGCGATAAAAGAAGATATAGATGTTCTTCTTACAGACTCTACCGAAGCAGAAGCGATTAAGTTATTTGCAAATACCTACCTTGCGTTACGCGTAGCTTATTTTAATGAGCTTGACACTTATGCCGAAACTCATGGTTTAGATAGCCGCCACATCATCGAGGGAGTCGGTTTAGACCCGCGCATTGGCAGCCATTACAATAATCCTTCGTTTGGTTATGGCGGATACTGTTTACCTAAAGATACTAAGCAGTTATTGGCCAACTATAAAGATGTACCCAATAACATTATTGGTGCGATTGTCGATGCGAATACCACCCGTAAAGATTTTATTGCTGAGTCAATTGTAAGCAGAAATCCCAAGCGTGTCGGGGTATATCGCCTTATCATGAAATCAGGTTCAGATAACTTCCGTGCTTCGAGCGTGCAAGGCATCATGAAGCGTATAAAAGCCAAAGGTATAGAAGTCGTGATTTATGAGCCAGTGCTTGAAGAGGATGAATTCTATCATTCTAAGGTGATGCGTAATTTAGAAGAGTTTAAACACAGCTGCGACGTTATTATCGCCAATAGAATGGTGGACGATATCAAAGATGTTGCAGATAAGGTTTATACTCGGGATTTGTTCGGTAGTGACTAAAGCCTAGCTTGTTGCCCGATTTATAAAAGCCAAGATGCGAATCTTGGCTTTTTTGTTCAAGAAATTTACTCACAGCTTCGAGGGCTCGAGTTTTAATTACATAAATTTTTTAGGAGTTTTCATGGCCAATACCGCAGCGGCTTTACACATATTGGTAAAGCATAAAGAACAAGCTGAAGATATTATTCGTCAGCTTAAAAAAGGGGCTAAATTTCAGACCTTAGCTAAAAAGCATTCTAGCTGCCCGTCAGGAAAAAAAGGCGGTGACTTAGGCGAGTTTCGCCGTGGGCAAATGGTGCCTCAGTTTGATAAGGTATGCTTTGGTGGCGAAATGCTGGTACCTCATTTGGTAAAAACTAAGTTTGGTTGGCATGTGGTTAAAGTGCTTTATAGAACTTGAGTCAGACGAATGCCAATGGAACTAGTCAATGCTTGCTAGTTGCTAGTAAATGGTTCGCACAAACAAGCATTGGTAGCGTTAATAAGTTAAGAGCAAGTAGTTGGTAATTGATGCTCTTCTCTAATCGCTTTTAATTTGTCTAACCCTTCCGCAAGCTCAGACTGCGCCTCAAGTACATTACTTACTTCTTTATCTAGTTTGATAATGTCTGCGTAACTAGTATTTAACTTCTCTACTTCACCGGTTTCAGCGTAGGTGAGTGCTTGTACCCAAATACCGGCTTCTTTGTGGTTTGGGTTAGCTGAACTAAACGCAATGTTCGCGTTGTTTAACGCGCTTGAATAGTCGCACTGTGCTAGAGCTACAATACCATCTACCGCAGGCTCGCCGATTAACTCTACTAACTGTTCTTTAGAAGGTAAGGCCTTACTGTCGGGTTGTGAAGGCGTAGTTGGTTCTGAGTTACTAGCGCTTTCTTTGGAATCTTGGACCGCTCCAACCACTGCGCCAGATGCCGCTCCTACCGCTGCTCCTCGAGCTGCTGATTCTAGTGGGTCTCCGCCCCAAATCAATCCAGACACCAAACCGCCTGCCGCTCCTGCTAGTGCACCAGTGCCAGCGCCTTCGGCTGTGTTTGCGCAACCTTGAATACTGATAGTGCAAGCGGCTATAGCCGTAGCTAGAAGATATTTAGTTTGTGTAGTGGTTTGTTTCATTAGTTTTGCCATTGTTATTTCCTTATTAAAAAGCATCCGTAAATTGGTTACTTATTAGCATTTGCTTTAGTTTACTCTCAAAATGGAAAATCCATGCATAGATTTAGACTTAATTTCTCAGATAGTGAGTGGCTGTAACTAGGCGTATTTAAAGGCTTATGTAAAATATTTTGTATGAAGCTTTCGTTCATCAGCACAAAGTGTTCAGTTTTCTAGTGTTCAAAGTGAATGTGCTTCACGACTTTGCTTATTACTATAGTGCTGCCTTTGGCATATACGTAAACAATGATAAAGTAACGTGGTCGGTAGTTGGATTGCTTCTTACAATTACTTCACGATACGTATGGATACTGGAAGGTTTAGGGAAGTTACTTTATCAAAGAAGATGCAGTAGGGTAATGCTGTGAGAATTACCCATATAGTTTGGAATTTGCTCGGGCTAACCTTTCCTCTGATTGTTGCTGCGCTAACTGTTCCTCATTTGATCACCATTATTGGCACTGAGAGATTTGGCTTTTTAACCCTCGCTTGGGCTGCAATTGGCTACGCTAGCATTTTGGATTTAGGTGTTGGGCGTGCTGTTACTCAACAAGTCGCTAGCTATTTAGGGGCGAATCAAAAGCAACATATTTCAAGCTTGGTTTCCACTGCTATAGCCTTAACCTCATCAATAGGTTTGTTGGCGTTTTTGTCTATTTTTTTGCTTGTTAGTTTAGGCGCAACAGAGTTCATCCCTAGAACCGAGGTACAAGCCAGCGAACTTCGTTGGGGGATCATTCTTCTCGGTATTGCTATTCCTCTACAAGCTGTAAGCGCCACTTATAAAGGCGTTAATGAGGCTTACTTAAATTTTAAAGGCATTAGTATTCTTCGGGTTTTTCTCGGGTCTGCTAATTTTGGTTTACCTTATTTATTGTCATTTTACTGCCCTAGTTTACAGTGGTTAATTCTTAGCTTGGTCGCTTCCCGGCTGATTGCTCTTGTTGTTTATCGGCAGTTAGCTCTGCGCCAAATCATTCAATCTACAAATCGCTCCGTTGGTCTTTCCTTTGATTTTTCATATATGAAACAGCTTTTTAAATTCTCAGCGTGGGTAACTTTAAGCAGTATTATTGGTCCATTTTTGGTTCAAGCTGATCGTTTTTTTATTAGTGCTATGATTTCAGCAGCAGCGGTGACGGCTTATGTTATTCCATTTGAGATTTCGGTTCAGTCTTTGGTATTGGTAGGCGCTATTAGCTCAGTGGCCTTTCCCACAATTAGTGGATTACTGAGTTCAAATAGAGAGCAGGCTGAAAAGGTCTTTTTACGTTGGCTCTTTATTGTTGCGGGTTTCATGGCTATTGCTATGGGAGGATTAAGTTTTGCGATGCCTTATATCTTGAACTTTTGGGTAGGCGAACATATCAGTAATGAGTCTATTCGAGTAGGGCAGTTACTATGTTTGGGAGTTTATATAAATTCTATTGGATCCATGGTTTACTCTTGGTTACATGCTAACGCAAAAACTAAATCTACAGCCCTGATTCATTGCTTTGAGCTACCGATTTTCTTTGCTTTGTTATATGTTTTTATTAGTTTGTGGGGTATTTGGGGAGCTGCACTAGCTTGGGTTTGTAGAGTTTTTATTGATACCTGCCTGTTGAGCCTGGTTGCTTTGCATTACCAGCGGCTAAAGTGTTCTAACAGTGGGCATAGTTATAATGCCTGTTAGTACGCTCTCTGTTATTGCATGTATTATTACCTGTGCATTAGTTATTTTTAATAGTTTTGCCTACCGAGACTTTCGGCATCCTGCCATTATACACTCTGTAATCTGGGCTTCTATTTTAGTCTTACATACTTTTATACCGCATGGGCTTTATCCCGCGGGCGCTAATATTTTATCCGTTATCGTGTTGTCCCTGGTGTGCTTTAGTGCGGGGGCTTTACTTGTTTCATTTATGTTTCAAGATAAGCCCGTTGCTACTAGTCCAAAAGAAAAGGCTCACTACGACGTCCCATTATTTCGTCGTTTCTATTGGGTCTATTTGCTTGGCGCAGGCGCAATGTCTCCATTGGTTTTTTTAAAAGCAAAGTCAATTGCAGCTCATGGTACGACAGACTCTTTTATGCTCAATCTTAGGTTGGGCCTAAATAACGAAGCGTTTGGGGGAAGTTATGGATGGATGGGCTATTTTAGTTTGGTTGCTATCGCAACGCTATTTCTAGTTGCTTTGGATATTGGTAATAGCAAAGGTAAAAAAGCTTTTTGCTTTGCTCTGCCTTTGGCTATGTTTTTTGTTGTGATGAGTACAGGAAGAACCTACTTCTTTCTCGTTGTTATCACTTTATTGTTCATTTTTTCATTTATTAAACCTAAGCAATTTGGCTTAAAAGCGTTTGCTCTGGGCTTTTCTCTGATCTTACTGTTTTTCTTTATCATTGGCATGGTAATGGGGAAAGTAGGTGAAGGAGCCAGTGGTGCTTTGTCATCCTTGTATGTGTATCTCTTGGGAGGAATATCTGCTTTTGACGTTGTTCTTAGTCAGAACTTTGATCTGCAATATGGAACTAATACTTTAAGGACTTTTTACGCGGTATTAGCCAAATTAGGCTTTGAGTTTTCAGCTGTTAAATTAGTTAAAGAGTATGTCTATATTCCCCATGCTACCAATGTTTATACAGTTTTCTATCCCTATTATTTAGATTTTGGTTTGATGTACATTTTTACTTCTCAGTTTGTTTTTGGGGTTTTTCATACGGTGCTTTATAAAGGCGCGATTCAAGGTGGCTACGGCTACATACTTGCGTATTCTATCAGTGTTTACGCACTCTTTATTCAGTGGTTTCAAGACCAATATTTGTCGCTGTTAACCAGTTGGCTTATCGTTTTTGCCTTATTGGCAATACCGCTGATTTTTTCCAAAAGGACATAGGAACCAGGTGTGCAAGTAGATGTAGTGATTGTTAATTGGAACTCTAAAAAACTACTGGAGAAGTGCGTTGATTCGCTGCTGTTACATGGAGGGGAAGAGCTTAACAATATTGTCGTTATCGACAATGCCTCTAGCGATAACTCTTTAGCTTTTTTAACTAAACATCCTCAAGTATTGCTTTTCTCACAAGAGGAAAACTTGGGTTTTGCAAAAGCGTGTAATATCGGCGCAGCTCACTGTAGTGCTGAGTATATTTTGTTTTTAAACCCAGATGCAGAGGTCTTTGAAGGCACGCTTCAGCGCGTAACCGCGTTTATGAGCGAGCAACAAAACCACCGTATTGGTGTTTGTGGTGTTCAGTTGATTGATGAGAGCGGCCTTGTGGCGCGGAGTTGTTCTAGAACCGCGACTTTTTCAGGTTTAATCATGCACGCAGTTGGCTTAGATAGAAAATGGCCAAGTTTAGGGCAGGCTATGAGAGATTGGAACCACCTAAATGACAGCGTTGTTGATCAAGTAATTGGTGCATTTTACTTTGTACGACGAGATTTGTTCGTTCAGTTAGAGGGTTTCGACGAGCGTTTTTTTGTCTATTACGAGGAAGTAGATTTTGCTTACCGAGCAAAACAGAAAGGGTATTCAAGTTATTTTCTCGCTAGCGAGAGAGCCTTTCACGAAGGCGGCGGCACCTCTAATCAAGTTAAAGCCGCTCGACTTTTCTATTCGCTAAGAAGCCGATTACAATACTCATTTAAGCATTTTCATTGGTTTAAAGCCTCTATTATCACCTTGGTTTCTATCATTATTGAGCCTCTTATGCGTTGCTTACTGTGTGTCTCCCGTAAGGATCTTTTTGGTGTTAAAGAAACGCTGCTGGCTTATAAGAATCTACTTAAATGGTATGTAACAAAAGGGGAGCGTTAGCGTGAAGCGTGTTTTAGTGTTAACTAAATATTCTCAGTTAGGCGCTAGTTCTCGCATGAGAACCATCCAATATATTGATTATTTAAAAAGCCAAGGCTTTAGCATCGAAGTCAGTAGTCTTTACGACGATGAGTATTTAAAAAACCTCTATAGTGTGGGCAAAAGAACCGGTGTGGTGCGCTGTTATCTGAATCGTTTGAAGGTATTGTTACAGGCGCGTCAATTCGATATGTTGTGGGTAGAGAAGGAACTGTTCCCTTATTCTCCAGCGGTGTTTGAGCGACTATTGAAGCTGTTAAGTATTCCTTATGTGGTTGATTACGATGATGCCATTTTCGCAAATTATCAATACTCGAGACATCGCCTAGTGAGGCTTTTCCTTAAGAATAAAATCGCAACAGTGATGAGGCTCTCTACTCACGTAGTTGCTGGGAATAAGTACCTAGCAGAGTATGCTGAAGCGTCAGGTGCTAAACGGGTGACAATTGTTCCGGCAGTCATTGATGCAGAGAAATACCAAGTATCAAAAAAGGATAGCGAAAAACAACTCACTATCGGCTGGATTGGCAGCCCTACTACCCAAATCTATTTAGCCAATATTGCAAAACCTATCGAAACAGTATGTAAGCAGTTTAATGCAAAGCTTGCGGTAATGGGGGCTTCTCATTCTATTAAAGATGCTTTTAAATCGGTTGAATTAGAAATTTACCCGTGGAGTGAGGATGAGGAAGTCGCTTTTGTTCAAAGTTTAGACGTGGGCGTTATGCCTCTGGTAGATGGTCCTTGGGAAAAAGGAAAATGTGGCTTCAAATTGATTCAGTACATGGGCTGTGCGGTGCCTGTTATGGCCAGCCCTGTTGGAGTGAATGAAAATATTGTGCTTGAAAATAACTGTGGGTTATTGGCGCGCTCTGAACAAGAGTGGCTTGATGGGATGACAAGTTTATTGCAGTCGGAGTCACTTCGTCAACAATATGGTCAAGCAGGCAGAGTAGCAGTTGATAATTGCTTTTCTGCTCAGGTACAGCAAAAGGTTCTGGGTCATATTTGGCAAGAAACTTGTGATAGTCAGGAGCGCTGATGCAAAAGATTTTAGTTATCGCCAGTTTTGCTGATTCGATCATCGGATTTCGTGGTGACTTGTTAAAAGCGATGAAAGACCAAGGGAAAGATGTGCATGTGGCTGCGCCAGATTATACCGAGGAGCAAAAGCATGCCTTACAAGACCTAGGTGTTACTCCCCATAGTTATGCTCTTCAACGCACCGGTTTAAATCCAATAAAGGATACTAAAAGCCTTATTTCGCTTTATCAGGTGATTAAACAAGTCAAACCAGAGCAAACCCTTGCCTATACCATTAAACCGGTAATCTATGGGGCTATTGCTGCACGGTTGGCGGGTGTTAGAAATGTCTACTCAATGATTACAGGCTTGGGTTACGTGTTTACCCAACAGTTAACCGCAAAGCAAAAGCTCTTACATCAGATTGTGTGTACCTTATACAAAGTAGGCTTAGGTTTTTCTAAAGGTGTTTTTTTTCAAAACCCTGATGATGCTGAATTATTCATCAGCAAGAGCTTGGTAGCTAAGAGCAAAACAACGTTGATAAATGGCTCGGGTATTAACCTACAACGTTTTCCAGAGCTGGCTTTGCCAGAAATGGACTCAGATAAACCAGAACTTCATTTTTTACTGATTGCTCGTTTATTAAAAGACAAAGGGGTAGCGGAGTACGCCGAAGCGGCTAAGCAGCTAAAAGCACAAGGTTATTCTTGTGTATTTCATTTGGCCGGATGGATAGACGATAACCCAAGCGCTATATCGCAACAGGACTTAGATTCATGGATAGATCAAGACTTGATTGAATACCATGGGAGAGTGAGCGATGTAATAGGCCTCATTCAACAATGCCATCTATATGTATTGCCTTCATATCGCGAAGGTACGCCTAGAACGGTACTCGAAGCGATGAGCTGTGCGAGAGCGATTATTACTACAGATGCTCCTGGGTGCAGGGAAACGGTAGTGAATAATCAGAACGGTTACTTAATTAAGCCTAAAAGCGCGGATTCATTAACTACCGCGCTAACAAGGTACCTTGAACAACCTGAATTGGTAAAGCAGCATGGTTTAGCGAGCAGGCAATATGCTGAGCAACGCTATGACGTTAATCGAGTAAACCAGCAAATATTGAATGTGATGAATGGAGTTGATTGATTTGTTTAGGGATAAAGCATTTTATTTTTGTGAGCGCTTACTTGCCGCCGTTGCGTTGGTGGCACTAGCGCCCTTATTGCTCGTATTATGTTTAGTGGTTGCTATTAAGTTGGGGCGGCCGGTATTTTTTACCCAGTTACGCCCTGGGCTTCAAGGTAACGCTTTTAAAATGATTAAGTTTAGAAGTATGCGAGATGACAAAGACGCCCATGGGCAACTGTTGTCAGATGCGGAACGTTTGGGAACGTTTGGCAAAATGCTTAGGGCAAGTAGTGCAGATGAACTGCCAGAGCTTTGGAATATTGTAAAAGGCGAGATGAGCTTCGTTGGCCCCCGGCCATTACTTATGGAGTATTTGCCGCTTTATTCAGATGAGCAAGCAAAGCGACACAATGTGAAGCCAGGTATAACCGGTTGGGCACAAATCAATGGGCGTAATGCCTTAAGTTGGCAGCAAAAATTTGAGTTAGATGTTTGGTATGTTAACAATCGCAGTGTATTGCTAGATATAAAAATACTCTTTTTAACCCTTAAAAAGGTGTTTGTTAAAGAGGGAGTCAGTGCTGAAGGTGAGGCGACCATGACGAAATTTACAGGGAACCAATAAACATGAACCTCGCGATTTATGGTGCTGGTGGTCATGCAAAGGTAGTTGTGGAGTTGGCTAAGCAATTAGCTTATCACTCCATTGTGTTGTTTGATGAGCGGTGGCAAAAACTTGAACCTTTAGAAGGGTGCGAAGTCATTGGTGGCTGGCAAGCAATGTTAGACTATTTGTCGTCAACTGAGAGCTGCAGCGCTCACGTTGCTATTGGCCACAATATTACACGATTAGACCGCTTAAAAGCGTTACAACAATTGGAGGTTCGCTTACCTGTTTTAGTGCATCCAAGAGCCTACGTATGTAGTTCAGCTCAGTTAGGTGATGGAAGTGTTGTAATGGCAAATTCAACGGTCAGTGTAGGATGTGAGATTGGATTAGGAAATATCATAAATCATAATAGCTCCATTGATCATGACGTAATTTTAGCCGATGGCGTGCATATAGCACCTGGTTGTAACCTTGCTGGTGAGGTAAAGGTAGGTCGTGCCACAATGGTTGGAATCGGCAGTTCCGTTATACAGCAAATTATCATTAAAGAACGAGCTATCATAGGGGCTGGCTCAGTAGTGGTTAAAGATGTGAAGCCTGCCGAAAAAGTGTACGGAAACCCTGCCAAAACACACTAATTACTTAGTCCAAAGTTGTAGCTTGTCTATTTTTAACGCATTATAGAGCTGCAAATTTAAAGGATTAAAAATAGTAAAAGATATGCAAGATTTCCCTCCTTGGCCCAGCTTTACAGAGCAAGAAGCCCAAGCTGTAAGTAAGGTTCTATTATCTAATAAAGTTAACTATTGGACTGGTGAACAAGGCAAACACTTTGAGCAGGAGTTTGCGGAGTGGGCTGGAGTTGAGCATGCTATCGCCATTGCCAACGGTACCCTAGCTTTAGAACTCGCATTAAGGGCTTTGAATGTCGGTGAAGGCGATGAAGTTGTCGTCACTTCTCGTACCTTTATCGCGTCAGCCAGTTGTATCGTTAATGTGGGGGCTACCCCGGTATTTGCTGATGTCGATCTAGACAGTCAAAATGTTACCGCTAGCAGTATCTCAAATGTGATTTCAAGCAAAACCAAGGCCATTATTTGTGTGCATTTGGCAGGCTGGCCCTGCGAGATGGACCAGATAAACACTCTAGCAAAAAAGCAGGGCTTATTTGTTATCGAGGATTGCGCCCAAGCACATGGCGCGCTTTATAAAGGCAAATCTGTTGGCAGCTTAGGTGATATAGCGGCATGGTCATTTTGCCAAGACAAAATTATGACTACCGGTGGCGAAGGAGGCATGGTGACGACTAATAGCCGCGCACTCTGGGACAAAATGTGGTCATACAAAGACCATGGGAAATCCTATGATACGGTGTTTAATAAACAACACCCTCCAGGCTTTAGATGGTTACACGAAAGCATCGGCAGCAACTGGCGTATGACCGAAATGCAAGCTGCCATTGGCCGTATTCAATTACAGCGTATGCCTAGTTGGCAACAACAACGCGAGGCGAACGCTACGCTATTGGCCAGCAGCCTGAGTGAATTCTCTTTTATCCGAATTCCTCAAGTGCCTGATTACATACAGCATGCTTATTATAAATTTTATGTATTTATCGAATTAGATAAGTTAAATGGAAAAACTAGAGACCAATTAATAAGCTGTTTAAATGAAGCTGGCGTGCCTTGTATGCAAGGTACTTGCAGTGAGGTTTACCTTGAGAAAGCATTTGATGGTTTAGATGTTTTGCCTAGCAAGCCCCTAGAAAATGCAAAACAGTTAGCGGCTAACTCATTGATGTTTATGGTTCACCCTACTATTACTCGTGAGGATATGCTCGCGGTGTGCAAAAAGATAACGCTAAGTTTACAAGGCTTGCTTGGCCAATAACTGCTAGCGCAAAGATGATCTAAAAGGAATTTAGATGTTACCTCAACTTAATGCGATGAGTTGGTTTGAATTACCGACTCGCAGACAAAAAATCGCCATAGTTTTTGGCTTAGACTTACTCTTTTTAAGTTTGGCTTTCTGGGGCGCATTGTGGGTGCGTTTTGAGTCTGCTCATTATTTTTATGACGTACCTACATGGGTAACATTCGTATCGGTGATCGTTACTACCCTCGTTGGATTTTGGTATTTTGGTTTATATAGGGCTGTACTGCGTTATATAAACGAAAAAAACCTACAGGCGATTTTATTTAGTTTCGCCATTGCCACCTTGCTAATGATTGTCACTTCTTTTTATTTACAAGCCGTTATTCCAAGAACCGCACCATTTATTTATCTGGCCTTTGGGGTGATATTTTGTGGTGGTACGCGTTTCGCTATTCGCTTTTTGTTCGTTTGGTTGGAAAACGCCACCAAGCAGAACGTGATTATTTTTGGTGCTGGGGATAGCGGGCGCCAACTTCTTCAAGCTATTGGCCAAGGCGATGATTTTCAAGCGGTAGCGTTTATTGATGATAAAGAAGAACTACGTAACTCATTGATTCATGGTTTAACCGTATACCAACCTAAGCAGTTGCCAATGCTTATTCGTCGCTTTCACGCCACCAAAGTACTTTTAGCTATTCCTAATGCTGGTACTAAACGCCGTGCAGAGGTACTAACAGCACTAGCGGATTTGAATACCGAAGTACTAACAGTCCCTCGGCTTAATGACTTAGTTACCGGTGATGCAAAAGTTGATCAAATAAAAGAAGTGGATGTTGAGGATTTACTTGGCCGGGAGTCTGTAACACCAAACGCGCATTTAATGGAAAGTTCTATTCGCAACAAAACGGTGCTGGTGAGCGGTGCGGGTGGTTCTATTGGATCAGAATTATGTCGTCAGATCCTACAATTTAGACCCGCTCGGTTATTGTTAGTAGAGCGCTCAGAAGTCGCTTTGTATCAAATTGAACGAGAGCTTAAGGAGATGCGTGAAGCACTGGCTTTAAATATCGATTTAGTCCCATTGATGATCTCGGTACAGCACTTACCACGTTTGAGTGCGATGATGGAGGCAAGTAATGTTGATACGGTCTATCACGCTGCAGCTTATAAACATGTTCCTTTAGTGGAGCAGAATGTAGTAGAGGGGGTATGTAACAATGTATTCGGTTCATACAATATTGCGCAGGCAGCCATAAAAGCTAAGGTCAAAACCTTTGTATTAGTCTCTACTGATAAAGCGGTGCGCCCAACTAATGTGATGGGCGCAACCAAACGCTTGGCTGAACTGGTTATGCAAAGCTTAGCCGAGCAGCAATCTGACACGACTATAAGTATGGTTCGCTTCGGCAATGTGCTTGGATCTTCTGGTTCGGTTATCCCTTTATTCAAGGATCAAATTCGCAAAGGTGAAGCCCTAACAATTACGCACCCTGACATAATTCGTTACTTTATGACGATCCCTGAAGCGGCTCAGTTGGTTATTCAGGCCGGTTCAATGGCTAATGGTGGTGAGGTATTTGTGCTAGATATGGGTGAGCCAGTAAAAATAGCTGAATTAGCGAAACGCATGGTTCATTTGTCAGGCTTGGAAGTTCGTGACGATGAAAACCCCGATGGAGATATTGAGCTTCAATACACCGGGTTAAGACCTGGCGAAAAGCTATATGAAGAGTTACTGGTAGGGGACGATGAACGCCCAACAGACCATCCAAGGATCCTTACCGCCAATGAGAGCTTTATGCCATGGGACGAATTGATGGCGTTATTTGATGAGCTCAATGATGCCTGCGAAGCCATGGATAAAGATGCTGTTATCGCCTTACTTAAACAGGCACCGTTAGCTTATTGTCAGGAACAAGTTAAGCCTCAATTAAAAGCGGTTTCTTAGTAACGATTTATGACAACACTGACTCTTATTCGTGGTTTACCCGGTAGCGGAAAATCTACTTTGGCAGCAACTATTGATGCGGTGCAATTAGAAGCAGACATGTATTTTGTGAACAAGCATGGCGAGTATCTATATCAAGCGGAACAAATTGCTCAAGCCCATCAATGGTGCCAGCGAGAAACTGAACGAGAGTTAGCCCTGGGAAATGATGTCGTGGTAGCGAATACCTTTGTTCAGCAATGGGAAATGCAAAGCTATAGAGATTTAGCTATAAAATACCAAGCAGAATTAAAGATACTAGTTTGCAAAGGTGAGTATCAAAATGTGCATGGAGTGAATGAGCGAGTGATTGATGCTATGCGCAAGAAGTGGCAAGACTAAAGTTTATGACGGTACATTATCAATAAAAAAGGCGCTTCAAGCGCCTTTTTTATTGATTGCAGGGGGGATTTAAGCAATCCGTTTTTCTGCGTACATCGCACTGATTTGTTCTGCAAAGCGGCTTTCAATTACCGCTCTGCGTAGTTTCAGTGTTGGTGTTAGTTCGCCTTGTTTCATGCAGAACTCTCTAGGCAGCAAGGTAAACTGTTTTACTTGTTCAAATCGAGCTAGATTAGTTTGCACTTGTTTTAGCCTTGCTTGTATTAGCTGCTTAATTTCAGCATTTTCTAACAATTCATTGCGGTGCTGCCACTTAATGCCTAGCTGTTTGGCATGTAGTTCTAGCGCTTCAAAAGCGGGAACAATTAAGGCCGATACAAAGTGGCGAGCATCAGCAATAATAGCGACTTGTTCAAATAAGGGCTCGCGAATTAATGCGCCTTCAACCCTTTGCGGGGCAATGTATTTTCCGCCAGAGGTTTTCATTAACTCTTTAATGCGCTCGGTAAGTACTAGGTTACCTTCAGCATCTAAATTCCCTGCATCACCCGTATGTAACCAGCCGTCGATAATGGTTTCTGCGGTGGCTAGTGGCTTATTAAAGTAGCCGCGCATTACCGTGTCGCCTTTGACTAAAATCTCTCCTTGCTCAGAAATTTTTATCTGCAAGGCCTCTAGGGGTTGGCCAATGGTACTAATGCTTTTTTGTGTTTCGCTATAACAAGAAACAGTGGCGGTAGACTCGGTCATACCGTAGCCGTAGTTAATGGGTACATTCAAACTTTGGAAGAAACGGTTTATGTCATCTGCCAGTCTAGCGCCAGAGCAGGGCAGCAGGCGTGCAGGGCCAAAGATGGCTCGAAGTTTTGACAGTACTAACTTGTTGGCTAAACGATAACGTATGTTTAACCAAGCAGAAGGCTGCACTTGTTGTTGCTTAGCGACTAGCCGAAGTTCAGCTACTTTTAAGGCCCAATGAAACAGTTTCTGTTTAGAGGCTGAAGCAGTGGCAACTTTTTGCAAAATTGCTGCATGAATTTTTTCGTATAAGCGAGGCACGCTGCACATTAAGGTTGGCTGGCTGCGTGGCAAGGCTTTTTGAATCAGCGCGGGGTCTTCCAAGTATACGTTGGTTGCACCACGATACAGTACGTAATAAGTCCAAGCGCGTTCAAATACGTGGCTTAGCGGTAAAAAGCTAAGCGAAACATCTTTACTGTTCACACTTAAACGTTGGTCGTGCATAGCAAACGCTGCAGCAAAGTTAGCATGATCTAGCATTACACCTTTAGGTTCACCGGTGGTGCCTGAGGTATATATAAGCGTGGCTAAGTCGTCCATTTTTAGGTTTTGTTGGCGCTGTTCTAGTTCATCTGCGTCAATATTTTCGCCTAAGGCAAGCAATTGCGGCAAGCTCATCACGTTTTCTTGTTGAGTATGCTCGCTTTCTTCAAAACAGATTAAGGTTTCTATTTGGCCACTTTTCAGTAGTTCTAAACCTATTTCTATTTGCTCAGCTTGACCAACAAACAAAATCTTGCAGCCCGCGTCTTTTAGAATGTACTGGCTTTGATCTAGGGTATTGGTAGGGTAGATAGGCACCACACAACCTCGAGCAGCCAAAATACCCAGATCAGTTATGGTCCACTCAGGCATATTGGGTGACATAATTGCTACACATTGCTCTTCCTGGTGACCTAAACCAATTAAACCTTTTGCGACTAGCGTCCATTGCTGAGAAAAATCTGTCCATGTAAAACACTGCCAAGCCTGGTTGCGCCAAATTTTTAGCGCTACATTCTGAGCTTGCTGCTTAACTTGTTCGCTAAGCAAGGTAACGATGTGCTGCATGTATTTTACCTTTAAACGGATGAGGGCGAGATGCCACAATAAGGCGGCTATTTTAGGCAGTTTTACTTGGGCGAACAAGTGTAAGCTCAACATAATTGAAATTATATTTTGCTTTATTCTGACTCTGTGAATATAAAGCCTGTTAACTGCTAATAACTCATTGAAATTACAATGCTTTATATGGATTTATTGATTAATGATGAACGAATATGAATGACGAGCTTCATAAAAAAGGACTGAACCCTACAAGATAAAGTAAACGTTATCCTTTATGTGTTTTTATCTTTCTAAAACTCCCCTTAACTCTGTTTGTCAACTTATCGCAACGATTAACAGCCTCGAGTAATAACTAAGTGGCCGTAACTATAGAGAGACAGCCCATTTTTAGACTTATCGTTGATGATTTAACCATTAAAATTGGAAACGTTTTCCCTTTCGTGCTTCAATATATAGATAAAGAGGAGAGCGAATTACTTTTACTTGAAATCTGGGGCTACCCCGGCTTGCCTTAGGCGGCCAAGTAGGGATCTTTCGGGAGGCTGCTCAAGTATTGGTTTTTGCATTATCGGACTCGCCAAGTAGTAGCATTTTAGTGGAGCCTTCATGTTAAACACAGACTTTGACCCTACCGAACATCCGCATCGCCGTTATAACCCCTTAACGGGACAGTGGATATTGGTGTCGCCGCACCGTGCTAAACGCCCCTGGAGTGGCCAAGATGAAGCGCCGTCTACGGCGACCTTGCCGAGTTACGATGCCGGCTGTTTTTTGTGTGCTGGCAATACCCGTGTGTCGGGTGATAAAAACCCGGATTATACGGGCACCTATGTCTTTGGTAATGACTTTGCCGCGCTGATGACCGATTCACCCAGCGTACCCGCTGCCACCGACCCCTTGTTTACCAGCATGGAAGCCCGGGGCTTAAGCCG